>SXPO01000043.1 GCA_005793285.1 Nitrospiraceae bacterium | reverse complement strand
GACATAGGCTTCGGCTCGCGGGCGGCCTGACAGCCATTTCAGCACCGAGGCTTCGTACTCATCCGGTTCGTTTTCGGATTGCGGGGCTCCAGCGTCGTTTGCTTGAGCCGGACCCGCGAATGTTTGGAGAAGCGAGCGGAAGCCTGGCTCCCGTAAGTTGCCGGAATAAAGTTCTTGTAGCTGATTCCCCGTTGATTGATCACGACCTGGGCATCGCGCACTACGTCCTTGCTGGCCAGCACGAAGGCCGGCAGTAATTCTTTGGCCAAGGGAGGCACCGCGAGAGAGGCAGGCGTGCTCTGGAGCTTGGAGAGATCGATGCCGGTCTGTTGGCGGAACTCGTGAATGAGCTGCTGCTCGAACACCTCGGGCGTAAATCCCTTGTTCCCTTTATGCTGATCGTCGATCAACAGTTGGTTTTGTTCGATGACCAATCGGCCTGCTTTGAGCAGTTTGGCCAAGAGCCGAGCGGTCTCTTCCGCCTCTGCGCGGTCGACGGCCCAGCTTGGCGTCGGCAGGATGAATAGGATCGTGACGAACAGGAGGAACATTGCCGTTACGGCGACCCGAGCGTTTTTCATATGGCCTCCATATCTTTCCTTCAGTGACCTGGTGCGACCCGGCATTTACCCTGGTCGTAATGTGCGACCATCTTCTCTACATCGAACGGCAGGCCTTCAGCAGCCGCTCGACGCGGAAAGGCATACGATTCCTCCAGCCACCGCCGCCGCATCTCGGCCAACTTGCCTGATTCATCGAGTTTGAACAGCACATTATTGACGAACCACCGCAGTCGGTAGCTCTCTTCCGCCATCACGACCGCGTAGTGGCTCCGAGTTAAAAACAGGGGCTTCTCCGTGTCGAGCGTCAGAAGGCGCCAATCTTTTTGCACACGGGTTACCATGAACTCAAGGACCGGTTCGGCCCCCAGGATGACGTCGATGGCCGGGTCGGTGGCGGTAGCGGCGGCTTCAAACGCAGCAGGCAGGGAGTCGCAGAGGACCAGCCTGTTCGCGCGCAAATTCGCCTCGGCGTACAGGTGCGTGGAGGTCCATTCCTGCACGGCAATGGTCAGCCCGGTCAAGGCTTGCTCGTTTGAGATCAGACCGTTCGGGGGACGCGATGTCGCTTGTGCGCGGAGATTGGCTCGGACGCGTTCGGCGATTTCCGCCCGGCGCGTGATTCCACTGATCCCTCCAGCGGAAAAGTATGGGCTCGAATAGGCGAAGCCGGCTCTGGTCGGGGAAGGGACATTGGCCGCGACAGCCGAGATGAACAAATCCAGCTGGCCTTCGTTCAAGAGCAAAAATAGATCCCGAAACCGGACGAGGTGCAGGTTCGGGGTGATGGGCTTTCCGCAATGTTGCGACAGAGCATCGATGATTGCCCGTCCCAGTTCGACATCGAGACCGGTGACGCGCGCGCCTTCATCCGTCCAGATCGCCGGAAATACGAATGGCCGGAAAGGTTCCGCCGCCATTCCGATGCGCACCGTTTGGCGGCGGCAGATGGCACCCAGTTCGTCCGATGAGACCGGGGTGACGTGCTGCACCGCGTCGTAGATCAACCCGCAACCGCTTATCCCGAGGCTACACCAGAGGATCAGGCTGAAGGCCCATCGATTGTGCGAGCGAGGCTCGTGCCTATCCATCAGAATCGTATCCCTGTCGTCATGACCCACTGTTGGGCTTCCCTGCTGTCGCCCTGGAAGTAGAGCTCGAACTGACTGAATTCTACAGCGATGTCGAGCGACACTCCAAGGGCGAGCGGGAATCGTACGCCGAGCTGCCCTCCGATGAAATGCCCTGGCGACGAGGGACCATTGCCGGGAATGTTCGTTCCGGCAAGGAGTCCGACATAGGGCACCGCACGGTCTTCGAGTGGGCCGAACAGGACGTGGCGAATCGTCCGGTTGATCGGCGCTCCCTTGGAAAGTCCAGGATGTCGATGAAATTGTTCCAGCGGGGGTTGAACAGGATCGCATGCTGATCCGTCTTGACCCCGGTGGACTCATGGCCGTGCAGGCTGAAGTAGCGGTAGAGTCCGCGCACCTCGATGTCGCCATAGCGGAGCGCGGTGATGCCGGCTTGCACCGTGATTTCGCGATCGTTCGGCCCAAAGGTTTGCTGGCGAAGCACGGCGTCGAAATTCACTGGCCTGATGGGAAACCATTCGAGCAGCGCGTCTTGCGCGAGGGCCGGGGACGCGAGCAGCCAGACCGTGAGGCAGAGGCTCAGGACCGAGAGATAGCGCAGGGGGCGATGGGGCCGATAGGGCTCGGCAGGGCGTCTATGTGACATGTGAGGTTGCGTGAGTGATGAGCGGCCGGTTCCTACTTGGCTGGTGTGTCTGTCCTGTTGTGTCCAGGGGCTGTGATGCATGATCGCATAATTTCGACCTGACATGAAAGGTCTGCGGCGATCGTCTTCTGCGCGATTGCGTGAAGGGCTTGCGCGGAGATCTTCCCTTCCTCGACATCGATGAGCAGATGTTCCGGGACG
>SXPO01000042.1 GCA_005793285.1 Nitrospiraceae bacterium | reverse complement strand
GCCGACTTCATCCTGCGTCGGCCAGGGGTCGAACTGGGCCGTCAGGTCATGGTGGGCGACGCGATCGGCCGTGGCGGTAAGCCGTTTCAGCGGCCCAGCGACGAGCCGTTGCATCATGAGGGAGACCGACAGGATGAGCAGCCCCAGCAGGCCGACGATACTGATGACGATGAGCCGCGCCTGCTCGACGAGGCGATCGCCTTCGATCTTCATTTCCACATCGATCTTGCGGTGCAGCTCGATGAGCGAGGCGATCGCATCGGTGATCGTGGCCGCAGTTTGTTGGTACAGGGGGCCTGCGGGTGGCAGATGTTTCGCCTGTTGTCCGGCTGCCGCTTCGAAGTCTTCACGTTGCGCGCGCAAGGCGCTGAGGCCATTGGCGATGGTAATGATCGTCTGGTTTTCCTGATCGGCCAGGTCGCCCCGTCCGTGCTGCTGCAACATGCCGTAGAGGACCGGATGTGTTCTGGCTGCATGGGCGGTTTGATAGGTGTCTAGCGCCGCGAGCGTGCGGTGCTCGATCTCTGCGAGGGCCTTCAGACTGGCGGTCTGAGCGTCCGGGCGCTGGTGTTCAAGGAGCTGGTGCATGTGGGTTTGCATGTCGGAAAGGTTGCGGAGCATTTCCGATGCTGTGACGACGCCGGGAATCGTAATCCGCTGATGGCGATCGACGTAGCTGTTGACGCGGGAGAGGTAGAAGAATGACGCGCCGAGGCTGCCGATGAGCAGGATGAGGATCAGGCTGAACGACAGCGTGAGCTTTTTGCCGATGGAGAGGTGGGCAACCCAGCCGACGGAGGTACGACGCATGGCGTAAGGTACCATAGCGACATGATGCGCACCAGCGTCCCCCTTTGGATTGTTCGGTCGTGGGATGCCAGCGCGAAGGGCTCGTGTGGTTAGCCTGCCTATTTCGTCCAAGGCAGCTGGGGATTGAATCCCCCGCTGCCTCGGATTTTCTGGAGCTCGCAATTCGTGACTTGACGGGGTTACCTGTTACTCTTTTCTAGGCCAGGTTGAATCGGCATTGATCTCAATGCTTCCCGGTATCGTATCTGTAACTTTTCCTGCTGATCCGGCGCCAAGAAGCGAGCAGTCGAGCTGACCTTGACCAAATACTCCTCTGGCTCGAAGGTCACATCGAATGCAGCCGAAGCTTCCGGGACGTTAGGCATCTGCCGGTCATACTTGCTGATATCGGGACCTGGGCTATGCCGATCATGGATCTCGCTGAATGAGAGGGAGAGAATGGGGCCTCGCACCGACAGCCACCCCTTGGTGGTTTCTTCGTCCCCTTGATCCGTGGCATGGCCCAAGTGGAAGTAGACACGCTGGGCAGGGGTGGCCTGCGCCAGGGCCTTTGAGAGTGCCGAGGCGAGCACGATGATTTCCTCATCCCGGAAGGCTCTGGTCCGGTCCGCTTGACCGCTGAACAATTGGTGAATGACGTTTCTCCGTTCCCATGACCGGACGCCGCGGAGCAACGTACCGACTTCTGTCGGCGTGAGCGCGGTTGGGTGCGAATTCGACGTCGAGTCGGGATCCCCCTCCACGCGGATCGTGTTGAGCCCTGACTCATAGATCGTCTTTTGGTGTGCGAGGGGCTGATTCGCGCACCCGGCGATCATCGTGAGACCGATGAGGAGAAATAGTGCCTGAATTGACCGCAGACTGTGTGGATTGCTTGAATGGTTGATGTTGTTCATGGTTTGACCTCCTGCTGTTGCGCTGTGCCGACCTCGGGTGACACCCGATCGAACCCATATTCTTGTAGGGTGGTTTGTATCTGGGGTGTTAGTAAGAACTCGATAAACTCGTTGGCGCCTGGCAGGTTCTTGGCGGTCCAGGCCGTGGCGATTCCATAGCGGACGGGAGTATGGGATCCGACCGGGGCTGTGTCGAGAATGCGGATCTTCACATTCGACAGGGCATCTGTCCGATAGACGATGCCGACCTCGGCTTCGCCTTTGGTGACCAGGTCGAGCACAGCTCGGGAATGCTCCCCGAAGACATATTGAGACTTTAGTTGAGCATCGAGCTTGTTGTATTTGAGAAACTGAGCGGTCACTTTCCCCACCGACGAAGACTTGGGGTCGCCGACCGCAATCCGTCGGACCGGGACTGTCCGCAGATCTTGGATGGAGGCAATGGGGGCGGGGAGCGTGGTGCTGGTGATCAAGACCAGGGACGTGCCGGCATAGGCCCGCTTGGTGCCTTGAATGATCAGCCCTTTCTTTTCGAGCTGTTCAATTTCCTCAAACAGCGACGGCAGGAAGACATCCACCGGCGCGCCCTGTTCAATCTGATTACGGAGCGTTTGCGAGGGGCCGTAGATGACCCGCACGTTGATTTCTGTGTGCTGTTTCTCGAAAAGCGGCAATACCTTTCGGAACGCATCCTTGAGGCTGTTGGCGGCTGCGACGGTGAGGGGCTCTGGTTGTGCCTGCACGGATGGCGTGGCCCAGAGCGATGCCGTCACGACACCGAATACGAGCACAGTCCTGAACCATTGGCGTTGGTGTCGCATGATCGTTCTCCTGACGGTTAAATAATTCGTGTCGTCCTAGAAATAGAACTGGTATTGCATATTGATTCGGTTTTCAATGAGATCGCCCCCAAACCCTGCGTGGCTCTCAAATGGAAACCGATCCGGTGCGCGCCCTCCGCTTCCCTGTGTAACATTTGAGTAGTCGATCACGAGCCGATTGTTATAGGTACCGTCGAAGCTATAACTGAGGGCGGTGCCGAATTCCTTCACTAGATCATTCACCTGCAGGGTTGAGGGATCCATGAATCCGTACCTGACGGCCACTTCGAGTTTGCGGGGAATGATATATTTCCCAACCTGTGCATACCATCCCCAGGCTTGGCCGAGCTTCACCGGCGGGCCTAAGATCACGTTGGTGGTCGGATCAAACGCAACGGACCCGGCATCGCTGTTTCTCACCCTCTGGTGCCGATAGTACCCTTCCGCCTGGAGGGACCATCCCTGGTACTTCGCGATGAAATCCGTTGCATAGGTCTGGAAATCGTAGATTCCTCCAGCGAGGAGTCTGCCGTTATAGGCTTTCGCTATTGCCTGGCGATACGCGCGATCCACAATGTCAGAGCGGATTGAACCTAAGTAGTTTTGTCCCGGGTTGTAGGCATAACCGAAGGCGATGGCCGCCTGGGGGACACGTGAGTTGAGAATGTCACCTTGGCCGTATCCTGGATTGCCGGAGATCTTGTACAGCAGGCGGGCTGTGTACAGCATCTCGCCGGTCAGGATCCGGGTGTCATAGTTGAACGTCCGGCGCTGAGATGAGGGAAGGCTGGAGTTGTTGGGGAGGGCCTGGCTGACGGATGTGCCCTCTCGCGCAAGGTTCGGCCCGACTCCTCCATAGATACCGAAGGCATAGTTGAATTTGTATCGATCCTCATCGCTTAAAATGCTGATCCCGATGTCGCGACTGTTAACTTGGTTGGCGGAAAAGGCGTTCTGAACAATCAGATTATCTGCAAACGTCGACGTGGCGATCGAGCTTATATTGGAGCGATTGAACCAGACTCTCTGTTGGCCGACCTGGACCGTTGCCCAGTGAATGTGCCATGAAGACACGTACGCGTCTTGGAGCGCGGCTCTTCCGCTGCCCCCCTCTTGATTCCACGGGGTTTGATCCAACGCCAGGGAGAAGTTGTAGCGGAAGTCGGGATCGAAGGCGTAGCCCAGAAATTGGAGGCGAGCGCGGGGAACGATAAACTGATTCGAATCGCTCTGCTTCCTGATAGCCCGGTACTCGACCTGGCCTCCGAGAATCTCCGGGTTTCTGGAGTCCCCGACCGACCCCCAGAGTGAATTGTAAGAACTGTGGGTGTAGCGCACCTGGGTGAGCAGCCGGAGCTTCAAGAAAAACTTTTCTCCGACGCGGATGTTCAAGCCGTTATTGACATCGATGTTGAAGTTCGGCTTGGAGACGTGTTCTTTCGTCTCGATCACCTTGAGGCCTTTGTTATACTCCTCTTGGGTAATGATTCCTTTGAGATAGAGATATTTCAGGCCAGGGTCCTCACCGGAATAGTATTCCCACTTGCCCTCTTTTTTTACGAGTTGGCCTTCCTCGACGGCCAGCGCTGGTGGTGTGAGGCCTGCGAACAGCAGGACGATTGCGAGTGTGATAAAAAGCAAACCGGAAATTCTCATGTCGGTTCCCTCCGTGACATGTGAACTTCCGGTGGTCCGGTCAGCTCTCAATTTGACGATTGAAATAGTCGGTCTCTGGCCTCCAGTCATCTGGCCGGCCTGTCGTTCTCCTTTAGTTGTGACAACCGGTAAGACGTCTCATCGTGTTTCAGCGTGTGGTCGAAGGTTCGCTGCCCAAACGGATCTTTTCCTTGCGCTCAATCTGTACGACTTTGGAATCGTGAACGATGATTTCAACGGATCCAAAGCGGATGTCTTTGAGCGCGAGGCGAATCGCCTGCTCAATGGTTTGATGGTCCTGTCGATCTGATCGTTCGGTGTTTCCCATGATGACGGTCCTGTTGGCTCTCGCGTGAATGGACTAACGCATGACAATCTTGCCGCTCTTGTCCCAGAACCAGAAGACGGACAGATTCGGATAGATGGCATTGACGGCGTTCTGGCCTGCCACGGTAAATTGACAGCCGACGGCGACCAGCCAGTTCTGAGAAAAGTTCCATTGCAGCGCCGGCTCCACCCCGATAATCGTAAAGCCGCTTTTCTGCCCGGCGTTGACTTCATGTCCATCTGCCCGCCAGGTGAGCCCGTGCAAGGTGCTGACTTCGATGTTGTACCCGAACCCGTTCTGGTCATTGAGTAGGTGCTCGAAGATCAGGCGCGTATTGACGATGTCGCCGGTGTAGGTGTTC
>SXPO01000041.1 GCA_005793285.1 Nitrospiraceae bacterium | reverse complement strand
TGTGGCGGTCATGGATCGCAGTTTCAATGTGATCTATGCGAACGAGTCGGCCTGGTCGTCGGCTTCCGTCAGGAACTCCGATGGCCGCCGGGCCAAGTGTTACGAAGCCTTCGCCCATCGAACCGATCCCTGCGGGACGTGCCCAGCCGTCACTGTCTTCGACGCTCCGGAGGTTCAGTCTGTTTCCTGTCACAGCGGAGGCGACGGCACGCCTTGCGGGATGCACCAGGCTTTTCCGCTTGCCTCAGGCCCGGGCGACATCGGTTCCATACTGGTGCTGTTCAAGGATGAGCAATTTCAAAAACTCCCAGAGCTCACGCCTGTTCCCGAGGAACAGCCGCCTCCAGCGGTGCGGGAGTCCTTGGGCAAGTTGATCGGCCGGAGTCCGGCCATGCAGCAATTGTTCGACATGACCGCGCTTGTCGCGGACAGCGCGGCTACGGTCCTGATCCAGGGTGAGAGCGGAACGGGCAAAGAAGTCCTTGCCAAAACGATTCATGCCTTGAGCCGGCGGAAGGGAAAGCCGTTCATCGTCGTGGATTGCGGCGCGTTGCCGGAGACATTGCTTGAAAGCGAATTGTTCGGCCATGTGAAGGGAGCCTTCACCGGGGCAGTCGCGGATAAACGAGGTCTGTTCGAAGAGGCTGACGGAGGGACGATCTTCCTCGACGAGATTGCCGATACGGCGCCGGTGTTCCAGGCCAAGCTGCTGCGCGTCCTCCAAGAGGGCGAGATCAAGCGGGTGGGCGGGGCCAGGCCGATCTCGGTTGATGTGCGGGTCATCTCGGCGGCGAACAAAGACCTGGCCGAACTGGTGCAAGCCAAATCGTTTCGCCAGGACCTCTACTATCGGTTGGCGGTCTTGCCGCTGTTCCTGCCGCCGCTCCGAGAACGGCGAGATGATATCCCGCTGTTAGTCAAACACTTCGTTGCCGCGTCCTGCGCCCGGCATCATCAAGCCGTGCGGCATGTCGCGGAAAGAACGATGCGGGCGTTGTGCAACGCTCCATGGCCAGGCAACATCCGGGAATTGCAGCACTACATCGAGCGGGCCGTGGTGACGACGGCCGGTTCGTTGATCAGCTGCGAGGAACTTGGTGCAATCGGCGCTGAGACGGAGCAGGAGAGTTTACGGTCGGCGTCACGTGGAGCTGTTGCCCAGACGGAGCGCACGCGGATTGTTGATGCTCTGAAGAAGACGGCGGGCAACCGATTGAAAGCCGCCAAATTGCTGAAGATTAGCCGAGCGAGCCTCTACAACAAGCTGCGAGCCTATCGTATTGATTAGCGCTTCGCCTGTCCCTTTCTACCTCTTTTCAACCTGCGACTGTCCAAATCTCTAAATAGTCTAACCCATTGAAATTTTGAACAACGATCCATCTTCCGGCATGAACTGTCTATTTGTATAAATTCCCGGGTCTGTTCGGCCGTAGCTGGAATATTTCCAGTCACCGCTCCTATCAATGCAAACACACACTTCTTGATGCTGCGCACGAGGCTTGCTTAGTCCAGGCTACAGATGCTGGGCTGTCTGACTATGACACGGATGGATCCACTGAGAATTCGCATAAAGATTTCGTCGTCGGCAAATCTCGATCGGTATTCACTTGTATGACAGAAGGAGGCAGCGCATATGGCTTCGCATGGATCTGACCGTTCAGGAAAAATCGACACCTTTTGGTATGACACGACCCCTCTCAAGGCTGGCTGGCTGGCGATGCTGGCCATCGGGGTGTTCTGGGTCATGTACCAACGCACCTTCGGCTACTCACACGGGTTGGATTCCATGACGCCCGAGTTCGATTCCGTGTGGATGGGGCTGTGGCGCTTCAACATTATCGCCAATGCCACATTCTTCGCCATCTCCATCGGCTGGCTCTGGGTGACGCGGGACCGCAACCTGGCCAATCTAGACCCCAAGCTCGAGCTCAAGCGATACTTTTATTGGCTGAGCTGGCTGGTGTGCTACATCTGGGGCGTGTACTACGCAGGTAGTTATACGTTGGAGCAGGATGCGGCGTGGCACCAGGTGATCATCCGGGACACAAGCTTCACGGCAAGCCACATTGTGGCGTTCTATGGAAGTTTCCCCCTGTACATTACGTGCGGCGTATCCAGCTATCTGTATGCCCAGACGCGGCTGCCGCTGTACGCGCAGGCGACCTCGTTCCCGTTGGTGGCGGCGGTGGTGGGGCCGATGATGATTCTGCCGAACGTGGGGTTGAACGAGTGGGGCCATGCGTTCTGGTTCGTGGACGAGCTGTTCTCGGCGCCGTTGCATTGGGGCTTTGTGACGTTGGGCTGGTGCGGGTTGTTCGGCGCGGCCGGTGGTGTCGCGGCGCAGATTGTCTGCCGCATATCGAACCTGGCGGATGTGCTTTGGAATGATGCCCCGAAGAGCATCCTGAATCCGTTCCCCGCGCAAGTAGGCACAGGGGCCAAGACCGGGTACTGAGGAAGAGGATCACGAGCAGCCTGCCAGTGGCAGGAGCAAGTCGCGGTTGGTCTGATGAGGCCCGGTACTTCGGTTCGGAGTACCGGGCCGAGTTATGTTCTGTGACGTCGTTGTGCCGGTCGATTGACCCTCGTCCAGCCACATTCTTCACAGACGCAATCGATGAGATTGTGCTCATCGCCCTGGTTTCTTTCTGTATCGATGGATGCAGTGCTCGAATCTCACGGACCTAACTTGCATGTGTGTGAGCGCCTGGTATTCGGCCGTATCAAACCGAATAGAAAAAGCGTCTCTCGGATGCCCCTTTTCGCCCGTTGTTGATCGAACCCGTTGTCTAGCACTCTAGACAGCACAAGTGAATGATATCTGAATGATCGAGCGACACCTCTATTGCGACTGTCTAAGCGGATGGATTTCGTCTGGAATCAGCAACGGACGCTGAGACCCGATGAGAAACTCCCATCCTTGCTTCTGACGCAGGAATGATTCGGTTGAGAGACTGCAAACAATCATGGCACGAACGTTGCGGAAGACTAAAAGGTATACGGAGCGGTTCGGCTCTGTGAATGCCGGGTAGCGAAATACCCTGTCGCTACCCGGTTCGGTTTCCTCGAAAGTGTGCGGTTGCCCAGACCGCCACGATGCAGCGGTGAGGGGGTTACAGGTGAAAGTGGCCCCCTCACTTTCTATTCAGGCAGGACCAACTCCGGGATCGATTGGCGCCTGTGTCTCACGGCTGCTGTCCGTTCGTGATTCCTTCCCTTCAGCCGGCCGGCATCAACCCGGCTACGTGACAAATGATGGGGCTGTCCGTCGGATGAATGTGTTCATAGAGGAGGATCTATGCAATGTCAGACGATCGATGTGGAGAATAATCTGACTCGCACGCTGGCGGGGGCGGATCTTGGGCAGTCAAGCCGGACGTACTGGGAACAAAACGAATGCCTCGTGCTCGATCGGCTCATCCCGAAAAAGATCGTCGGGCCCTGTCTCACCGAGGTTGAACTGCTCCGGAAAAACATCTTTCGCAATTACGTGCCGGGCCACAAGCAGGGAGGCAGCGTCAGCTATTATGCGATCCTGAATGAGTTCCATGAGTCGTCTGCTATTGTCTCGCTCTATCGATCTCCGGCGTTACGGCGATTTCTGAGTCAGATCGTGAAGGAGGAGTTGCAGCTCTGTCCGGAACAGGATCCCCATTCCTGCGCCCTCTATTACTACACGAAGCCCGGAGACCACATCGGATTTCATCACGATACCTCGTACTACAAGGGC
>SXPO01000040.1 GCA_005793285.1 Nitrospiraceae bacterium | reverse complement strand
TCTCGACCAAGGCGATCTGATCAGAGCCGAACGCTGTCTGAACAATGCGTCGGAGCATTACATCAAACTTGGCAACGAGCCGGCGGAAGCCGCTGTGCTTCGATGGCTTGCCACAATCTATGAAACTCGCCGTGACCTGGTATCGGCAAAACGCTGCCTGGACCGTGTAGTCGCGCTCGACCAACGATACAAACTGCCTGAGCTCCAAACGGACTCCGCCCGTCTGACCAAACTAAACCACGCCGGGTAGCCTCCCCCTCCGATCTTGTGCTACAGGCCATAGGCGATCAGCTCTTTTCTCCTTCGATCACCTGCTATACGCTCTTCTCCTTAACAAGATACGCATCACCGGGACGTCACCCAGACATCTGGCCGATCTAGCTGCTTCAATGGTATAGTGCCGCCTCGATACAAACGGAGACGCCCTTCATGGATATTGCTGCATTTCGCCTCATGGTCGCCAAACACCCAAAAGGATTTCTCGGACGGTATGGCCTCGGCAACAAGATCCTCCAGGAAGGCGGCAGTGTTGAGGAAGCCGTCGAACATCTCACCGTCGCCACACAATTAGACCCAACCCATGTGGCGTCCCATCTGGCTCTGGGCCGTGCGTTGATCGGATTAGGCAAAACAGCCGATGCGAAGCCCATTCTCGCCGCCGGTATCGAGGCCGCACTCTCTGGACGATCCAATGGCGGCAAGGATCTGGTACCTGAGATGCAGCAGTTGCTGAGCACCCTTGGATGAATGAGTCTGTACGAGAGAGGAGTCGCCTGTGAATCTCGACGATGCCAGAAAACGGATTGAAACAGCCATGACACAATATGGGCAACATGCCGCCCCAGCCATTGACCTCGTGATGGCTGAAGTGCGCTCCGATATGGGAGCCCGCGCATTCAACGAATTGGTCGAGGAATTCGATCTTGAATTGTTGCACAACATCGCCCCGATGGAATCGGACCATTCCACCAGTTAAACCAAGGAGCCCCTTGCCAAGGTACAAGGGACAGGTATCTTCCTCGCTGATTTTCCCTCGCCATTGTTTCACTTGCCACTTGCTACTTGCCACTTTTCACCTCTTCTAAGCATGCCTCTGCTCTGGGCTGCAATCTCAGCGCACGGATTCGGTCACGCTGCGCAAGTGGTGCCGGTGCTCAATGCCCTGGGCCGGCTCGTTCCCAATCTCCGCGTGCTGCTGCGAACAATGGTCCCCGCCTGGTTCTTCGAACAACACCTGACCGTTCCGTGGGAGTTGAGCGCGGCCCAACAGGATGTCGGCTGCATTCAGAACGGCCCGCTGACGATCGATATAGAGGCCACCTGGCGCGAACACAACCGGTTTCACCTCACATGGGACGACCGGATCCACATGGAAGTCGAGGCGATGCGCGCCGCCCGTCCTAACATGATCCTGGCTGACACGCCATACGTGGCCGTAGCAGCCGGAGCGCAGGCCGCTATTCCCACCGTCGCCCTTGTCAGCTTCACCTGGGACCTGATTCTCTCGGAATATCCGGCGCCGCCTGACATCGCCGGATGGACACTGCTCCAATCAATTCGACAGGCCTATGCCAAGGCTGATCTCGCACTGCGCATCACTCCTGCTCCAAAGATGGAACTCTTTCCGTCTCTCATCGACATCGGATCTATCGCCGAGCCGGCAACCTCATCCCGAGAACGGCTTGCTGCGCTTGTGCGCCTCGCTCCAGGGGAGCGGACCATACTCGTCGGATTCGGCGGGATACCCCAGACGTCACTTCCCTTTGCGCAACTTGAACCGCTGACCGGCTATCGTTTCCTCTTCGACGGGCCCATTCCTTCGGACAGCACTCGATTCATCTCTACTCAATCTCTGCCGCTCTCATTTAAGACACTACTGGCGTCCGTCGATATCATTCTGACCAAGCCGGGATATGGCACTCTGGTTGAAGCCATCGCGCTTGGTATACCGCTCGTCTATGTCCGTCGATATAACTTTGCCGATGAACAGTCGCTCGTCGACTATCTCCATCAGCATGGACGCGGGGTGGAGCTGACCAGAGAGGATTTTGTCCGCGGGCGATGGGAACCTGCGATTCGATCCGCGCTCAATCTTCCAATGCCGACAACGCCGGCTGCGGTGACAGGAGCAGAAGAAGCGGCTTCCCACTTAGCGCGGTTTTTCTGACACTCAGTCCATCTGGTCTCCATACTATTCCAGCCTTGCTCGTCTATGTTAGCATCCCCGGCATAGACATTGATTCCGCACGATCCGAGCCCCATGCAGCAGCCACACGATCACGATCTCCAGTTCATGCACATGGCCCTTCAGCAAGCGGCGCTGGCGCCGGCAGTCGGCGAAGTGCCGATCGCCGCAGTCCTCGTACAGAAGGGGCAGGTGCTGGCCTCTGCGCACAACCACCGGGAAACCTTGCAAGATCCGACGGCACATGCGGAACTAATCGTTATTCGGCAGGCGGCTGAGCTGTTGCACAGTTGGCGTCTTACTGAAACCACGCTCTATGTGACCTTGGAGCCCTGTGCCATGTGCGCGGGCGCCATCGTACAATCCCGCATCGCGCGGCTTGTGTTCGGCGCCTGGGACCCGAAGGCCGGCGCTTGCGGATCAATCTTCGACATCCCCGCCGAACGCCGGCTCAATCATCGGGTTGAAGTCGTGGGAGGCCTCCTCGAACAGGAAAGCCAGACGCTATTGCAGGAATTCTTCCGGCAATTGCGGCATGAGGCGGCGGGGAAGGAAGCGCCGCGCACCAGTAACGCCGGCTGACGATACGCATACAGCCACTCTCTCAGCCCTGTGGCACCCATCTCTTTGTTCCTCGGCTCAAAGAGGCGACTTGTGGAAAGATACAGGGTGATATATCGTCTACGAGGAGAAAGAAGCGAACCTTGACTTGATATGGGAGATAGTCGGTTGCGCGAAAGCCTGTGTCGATTTCTCACTCGCGTTGCTCTCATCTTTGGCATTGTCATATTGGTCACGGCAACGCCTCCTCCCGCGGCAGCCATTGAAGCGGTTCCTGATTTTTTCCCCCTTCGCCCATTTAACGTTGACGTCTCGTTCAATCAGCGTACGTTTGGACCACAGGCGAGAGTCATTGCCGTCCAGACTGGCTTCACTGCCCTTCGCTACGGTCTTCTCGAAGTGCGAACCATCTACCAGTACTATAGTCACCATACTCCGAACTTCATCACCGACCAGCATTCGCTGTATGTGAATCCCCGGTGGAATAATTTCATCGACCTCTTGGACTTTCCCGGACACATGCCGATCAATCGAATGATTCGGCACCTGCTCTTCGGACCGCTGGAGGACCGGGCGGTTCCGTATGTCGGCGCGTTGATCGGAGGAACAATTCCAGGCCG
>SXPO01000039.1 GCA_005793285.1 Nitrospiraceae bacterium | reverse complement strand
GGTCTCGCCGCTGTTGGAGATCGCGATCAAGGCATCGCGGCGGGCCAGCATGCCGAGGTCCCCATGTACGCCTTCGGCGGGATGAAGAAAAAACGACGAGGTGCCAGTGCTGGCCAACGTGGCGGCAATCTTCTGACCGATCAAGCCGGACTTGCCCATGCCCGACACAACGACCTTTCCTTTGCAGCGAACCAGCAGATCCACCGCCTTGGCAAACGTACTGTCCAACCGGTCGATCAATGTCTGGACAGCGCGGGCTTCGATGGCCAGCACACGTCTCCCTTCGTCAAGACTGTCCTGGCCTTTGACGGATTTGGCAACCGGTTGAACAGCCATCTTTATAGTCTCGGTTTTGTCGCGTCGCATATGCGCAGAATCCGTTCCAACAGCGATTTCAATTGATGCAAAGGCACCATGTTCGGTCCGTCCGACAAAGCCTCGTCCGGATTCGGATGCACTTCCATGAAGAAACCATCGACACCGGCGCCGGCAGCCGCGCAGGCCAACGGCTCGACAAACTCACGTTGGCCGCTGGACTTCGTACCTCCCCCACCTGGCAACTGGACACTATGGGTCGCATCGAATACCACGGGATAGCCGAAGCTCCGCATGATGGGAAAGGACCGCATATCCACGACCAAATTGTTATAGCCGAACGAGGAGCCCCGCTCGGTCAGGAGAATACGCCGGCTGCCGCACTCCTCCACCTTCTTGACCGCATTGCCCATCTCGATCGGCGATAGAAACTGGCCTTTCTTCACATTCACAACTTTTCCAGTATTCGCTGCGGCAATCAGCAAATCCGTCTGCCGGCAGAGGAAGGCGGGAATTTGGAGCACATCCACGACCTTTCCAGCCTCAGTCGCCTGTTCTTCCGTATGGACGTCGGTCAAGACGGGACAACCGACATGGTCCCGTACCTTCTTGAGTACGGCGACCCCCTGCTCAATGCCGGGACCTCGGAATGATTTGATGGATGTCCGGTTAGCCTTATCGAATGAGGACTTGAAGATATAGGGGATCCCGAGAGACTTCGTGATCTCGGCAATTCGAGCCGCCGTCTCCATCACCAGTTGTTCATTCTCGATGACACAGGGACCTGCGATCAGGAAGGGCGGCTGCCCCTGGCCGGCTTTGAAAGAACCGATATCGACAAGATGTGCCATGGTTTCAGACTCCGCTCATAATGAGATGCTAAAACCGATCAGTGTCAGCATCTCACCTCATTGTCCCAGCTTTTTCCGCAACGCTGCGCCAACGAATCCACTGAACAGCGGATGTGGGTGATGCGGACGGGAACGATATTCCGGATGGAACTGGGTGCCTAAGAACCAGGGATGGTCCTTCAATTCGACGATTTCGACCAATCGCCCGTCAGGGGACAGCCCGGATAGCACCAGCCCTTTGGCTGCCAGTTGTTCACGATAGGCGTTGTTGAACTCATAGCGATGCCGATGGCGTTCGCGGACTTCGGCGATCCCATACATCTTTTGCGCAAGCGAGCCCTCACCAAGCCGGCAAAGGTAGGACCCCAGACGCATGGTGCCGCCTTTGTCATGGACGCCTTGTTGATCCGACATCAAATGGATGACCGGATGGAGCGACTGCTCGTCAAACTCCACACTGTTGGCTCCGGTCAATCCCGCTACATTGCGCGCAAACTCAATGACCGCGCACTGCATGCCCAAACAGAGGCCAAGAAACGGCACCTGCCGCTCCCGCGCATATCGAATCGTGGCAATTTTCCCCTCGATCCCCCGCGCGCCGAACCCGCCAGGAATCAAGATCCCATCAGCCTCACGCAGAATCCGCTCGGTGCCCTGCCGCTCAACATCCTCGGACTCAATCCAACTGATATTGACCTTCGTTTCGTGATCAAGTCCTCCATGGACTAAGGCCTCTCCGAGACTCTTGTAACATTCCTTCAGCCCAGCGTACTTTCCTACCAGCGCTACCGAAATTTCATGCTTGGGCCGCTTGATTTTCTGCACCATCGCGTCCCACTCGCGCAAATTCGGCTGTCCGGTTTTCAGATCCAGCTGCCGGATGATCAGCTCGTCCAAACCTTCTTTCCGAAAGACGATCGGCACTTCATAAATCGTATCGACGTCTTTGGCGGTGATGACGGCATCCTTCTCCACGTTGCAGAACATGGCGATCTTGCCCTTGAGTTCCGGAGGCAGATAGCGATCGGTGCGGCACAAAAGAATATTCGGCTGAATGCCGATCTCGCGCAACTTGTTGACCGAAGGCTGCGTCGGTTTGGTCTTCAATTCTCCGGCGGCGCCGATGTACGGCACCAACGTCAGATGGACATACAACACATTGTCGCGCCCGACGTCGTAGGGCAGCTGCCTGATGGCTTCGAGGAAGGGCAGGCTTTCGATGTCGCCCACCGTGCCGCCGATCTCGACGATCGTCACATCCATGCCCTTGGAAATGCGCATGATCGCCTGTTTGATCTCGTCCGTCACATGGGGCACCACTTGGACCGTTCCCCCGAGATAGTCTCCACGCCGTTCTTTGGTGATGACGGAATGGTAGATCCGGCCGGTCGTATAATTGCTTTCCTTCGTCAGCGACAGCGAGGTGAACCGCTCATAATGTCCCAAGTCCAGGTCAGTTTCAGCGCCGTCATCCGTCACGTAGACTTCGCCGTGCTGATACGGATTCATCGTGCCGGGATCCACGTTGATATAGGGGTCCAGCTTCAAAAACGTAATCTTCAACCCGCGGCTTTCGAGAAGATTCCCGATCGATGCCGACGCCAACCCCTTGCCCAGTGATGAGACGACTCCACCCGTCACAAAAATAAATTTGCTCATGGCTGCCTCCCCTGCCGGACCTCTAACCACCCTGATCCGCATCCTGTCCTCATCGGCTCGACACAACCCCTTTGAGCCCCATGATGTCCACCTCACGCTTGGCAACCTCGAATTGCTGCAATTTTTCGGCGACAAGCGGCACATCTTCCGGTTGATCGACCCGTAACGACGCATGGGTCGTTTCCCACACCCTGATGCGCATGCCGTTCTCCAATCCACGAAGCTGTTCCAGCTTTTCCGCATCCTCCAAGATACCGGTCGGCAGAGCGGCGAACTTCAGCAACGTCTCTTTCGTATAGATATAGAGCCCCAAATGGATATAGTGCAGTCCGCCGATGACCCGACGGTCAGGATCATCACGCACCAGCGGGATCGGCGCTCGTGAGAAGTAGAGGGCATACCCTTGGGAATCCGTCACCACTTTGACCACAGCCGGATTATGCAGATCCTCCGTCGAATCCATCACCCGTTTCAACGTCCCCATTTCAGCGCCGCTCTGAATGAACGGCTCAATGAGATCGTCCAGTAATGCCGGACTCAGAGGGATTTCATCGCCCTGCAGATCCACGAACAGATTCCCTGGAAACAGACGCGCCACTGCCGCCACCCGGTCGGTGCCTGTCCGATAGTTTCCTGCCACCATGACGACACGTCCCCCGAACTGCTCGACTGCCTGCTTGATGCGGTCGTCGTCGGTCGCCACCAATACATCCGAAACGGCCCGGCAGTCCGCGGCCCGTTCATACACGTGCTGGACCATCGGCTTGCCGTTGAGCATGACCAACGGCTTTCCTGGAAATCGAGACGAGCCATACCGCGCGGGAATGACAACCACGACGGAACGAGCGGGACTACTCATCTCCCAATGACTCCATCAGTTGCTTGGGAGAGACCGTTGCCGTCCCTACCATGCCGACCACGATCCCAGCCGCATGATTGGCCAGGATTGCCCCATGTTTGATGCTCGCGCCGGTCGAAAGCGCCAGTGCCAGCGTTCCGATGACCGTATCGCCGGCGCCGGTGACATCATAGACCTGCCTGGCTTGCGTCGGCAGATGCCAGGACACCCCGTCGCCTTCATACAAACTCATACCCTTTTCACCACGTGTGATGAGCACCGACTGGCATCCGAGCCGCTGGCGGATCATCGCGCCGGCTTCATTGATCGTTTGATTGTCGTCGCCGTGCAGACCGGACGCCTGAGTCGCTTCCAGATGATTCGGTGTCATGACCGTCACACCTTTGTAGTATCCAAAATGCTCCACCTTGGGATCGACAATGACCGGAACCTTTCGCAATGCGGCCAACCTGGTGATATCGGACATCAACGACGCCGAGACGACACCCTTGGCATAGTCGGAAACCACCACACAGGACAGTTCCCGCAGGCGCGATTCGACGTACTGAACAATCCTGCGCTGGAGCGCCGCCTTCAGTTCGT
>SXPO01000276.1 GCA_005793285.1 Nitrospiraceae bacterium | reverse complement strand
TATAACGGACTTCGCGATCGCATCGCGACCAGGTCCAGTTCGGAGTTGCACCACTTCCCGGTTGTGTCTCCCCTCGGTTCTCTGATCCCGTCATAATGCGATCAAACTGAAAGGATAGTGTAGTGGATACGTCTGTTCATTCCAATTTTCACGCCCTCGGTCTATCCGAGGCGATTTTGCAGGACCTTGCTGCCGCAGGGTTTTCTTCTCCAACTCCCATCCAGGAACAAGCCATTCCGCCGGCGCTCGCCGGGCGTGATGTCATCGGTTGTGCGCAGACTGGAACGGGAAAGACCGCGGCGTTCGTCATCCCGATGGTCGAGCGGCTTGCTGCCTTGCCGAAAGGGCAGCCGCAAGCATTGATCCTGGCGCCGACGCGGGAACTCGCATTGCAGACCCTGACGACGATTGAGAAGCTCGGTCGGAGCCGTCGTATCTCAGCCACCGTTATCGTCGGTGGCGCGGATATGCAGGCGCAAGTACGGGGCCTGCGGCAGAGGCCGGAGATTTTGGTGGCGACGCCGGGTCGTTTGCTCGACCACATGTGGAACGGCACCATTCTGTTGTCATCCATCAAAATGCTGGTGTTGGATGAAGCCGACCGCATGCTCGATATGGGCTTCGCGCCGCAAATCAACCAGATTCTGGATGCCTTGCCGGAAGAACGGCAGACGTTGTTATTCTCGGCGACATTGCCGGCGGATCTGGCGCGATTGGTTCAAGCGAGCGTCAACAATCCTGTGCGTGTGATGGTTGCTCCATCCGCGACGACGGCCGATGGCATTACGCAGGCGATCCACCATATCTCGCACGACTCCAAAGGCGACCTGCTCTTGTCGCTGTTGGGATCGGATAAGGACACGGCGCTTGTCTTTACCAGGACGAAGCATCGGGCCGATCGGTTGGGGCGCATGTTAGGAAGCGCAGGACATCGAGTGGCCGTGCTGCATGGGGATCGCAGTTTGTCCCAGCGGCGGGCGGCACTGGAAGGGTTTAAGCGCGGGACCTTTCGCGTATTAGTGGCGACGGATATTGCCGCGCGCGGGATCGACGTGGCGAACATCGGCCATGTCATCAATTTTGATTTGCCTAACTGCCCGGAAGATTATGTGCATCGTATCGGACGAACGGCTCGAATGAAGACCACCGGGCGGGCCACGAGTTTTGTGACCAGAGAGGACCATCAGCAGTTACAGGACATCGAACGTCTGTTGGGCCATGCGGTTCCTCTTGCTCCCGGCAGCAGTGCGCCGGCGCCGGCATCGCAGGTGAGGGCGGGGGGTGTACGCCGGAATGATCAGACATCGTCGGGGCCTTCACGTAGCAGCGTCGGTCGCCGTCGCCCACACCATGGATCGGCACAGCCTGCGCGCAGTGTCCACCATTGATCCGCGCATAAAACTGAAAACGGTTCATGAAATCAGCCTCGTGAGGCAGAGTGACCTTCACGAGGCTGATTCGCATGCAGACCAGCATCATCGAGTCAGGGCTCTTTACTTGATGGCGACGACCTTCACTTCTTTGTAGGTCGTGTGACCTTGTAGTACCTTGCGCCAGCACGCCGAGCATCGCATCCGCGAAACTGAACGGATCGCACCATGTCCAGCAAGCGTGTGACGGTTTCGACTGCGTTGTTCGTGTGCAAGGTGCTCAAGACGAAGTGGCCGGTGAGGGAGGCCTCAATGCCCGTATCGGCCGTCCAAATCTTGATGCCGGGAGTATTGATGTTTCCAAGCACAGAGTGGAGCGTGGTCGTTTTCCCCGATCCGGTCGGCCCCACGCAGAGAATGATCCCGTAAGGCTTTGCAGAGATATCTCTGAGCGCCTTGAGATTCCGATCGGCGAATCCCATCTTGTCCAAGGGCAGCGGCTCGCTGGCCGCCAGAATGCGCATGACGACGTCTTCGTTATATCCGGACGTGGGAAGGGTTGCGACACGGAGCCCAATCTCTCTCGACTCGGAGAGCTTGAACTTGATCTTGCCGTCCTGAGGTTTACGACGTTCGGCGATGTCCAGGCTGGCCATGATCTTGAGCCGCGAGACAATGGCGCGCTGGTAACTCTGAGGGATCTTCATGTACTCGAAACAGTCGCCGTCTACCCGGAATCGGACGAGAGTCTCGCGTTTTTCTCCGTACGGCTCGATGTGGATGTCCGATGCGTTTTGCCGGTAGGCGTCGGCGACAATCTGGTTGGCCAGGCGCACGATCGTGCGATTCGAGACCGGTACGACAATCTTGTCAAGCGTGCGCCGGAAACGACTTCTTGCCTGGGAGCCGTGTTTCAGTGTAGCCCAATGGAACGGGAAGGCAAGAAAAAGCCAATTTCGTTCGAGAGAAAATGGGCTGCGTGCGAATGGGCAAAAAGAAATGTGGAGCAGCAATAGCTCTGAAGGGGGAGTATGAAGTGCGTCAGCCGGCGTCGCTGGATACGGTACGGAGGTGAGCCACGACATCTGATGGAACGATCCTGGATTTCACTCCACTTCGCCGAACTTTAACTTCCACGACGCCATCGGCAAGTCCTTTGTCTCCCACCACGATTTGGAAAGGCGCGCCGATCAAATCGGCATCGTTGAATTTGACTCCGGCTCGGTCATGACGATCGTCCCACAGGACTTCAAATCCTCCCGCAAGCAACTCTTCATAGAGGCGGGCTGCAGCTTCGGCGGTCGTTGCCGATTGGCTGACGGGCAGGAGATGGACATGGAAGGGAGCGATTGGGAACGGCCAGATGATGCCTTTGTCGTCGTGGTTCTGCTCAATGGCTGCCGCCGCAGTGCGGCCGACGCCGATGCCGTAACAACCCATGACGGCAAGGCGTTCTTGGCCCTTCTCGTCCAGGATTGTCGCGTTCATGCTTTTGCTGTATTTGGTTCCAAGCAGAAAGACCTGTCCGACTTCGATGCCTTTGGCCAGCGTCAACGAACCGGCTCCGCGCGGCGAAGGATCGCCGGTTTGCGCATTGCGAAGATCCGCGAATTGATCGACCTTGAAATCGCGGTCCCAATTGGCATCCACATAGTGCGTGTCTGATAGGTTCGCTCCGACGACAAGGTTTTTCATTCCGTGGATCGCGTGATCCGCCACGATACGCACTTCCGGTAGTCCGACCGGACCGGCAAATCCCAGGGGCGCGCCTGTGAGGTTCTTGACGGTCTCTGGT
>SXPO01000275.1 GCA_005793285.1 Nitrospiraceae bacterium | reverse complement strand
GCCGATGCTATAGTTCGCGCGCAATGGCACAAGATCAACCAATCAAAGCGCTGGTGATGGCATTGACGGACGATGCAGCGGCGGCGGTCTATTCAATCAATCGGCTCAAGCCAGACGCGCTCTGTTTTGTGCTGCCGGAAGCGGGGAAAGCGATAGTGGAGTCGGCCGTGCAGCCCAAGATCGAACGGATGCCGCGGCGATGGGACTGGATCGTGGTCTCGGAAACGGGGGAGTTTTCCGGCTGCTATCAGCAGCTTGCCCGGTCGCTCCCCGATCTGCTGCGGACCTGGGAGGTACAACCTGGCGAACTGGTCGTTGATCTCACCGGCGCGACATCGGCCATGGCAGGCGCCGTGACCATCGTGGCGCTGCCGTGGAGTTCGCGCATCGTGTCGCTGGTTCCGGTTCGTGAAGGCCAGGACAGCGAGCCTCTCAATTTGGACGGAAAACCGGTGGTATGGGAACAGATCAATCCATGGGACGAAGCGGCATCGGTGTCACGCCGCGAGGGGTGCGAGGCGTTCAACCGGGGACACTTCGCTGCTGCCGTACGACTGTTTCGCGAAATTGAGATGCGGGTCAGCGGCGGGCAGAAGCCGCTCTATCGGGCGTTTGCCGATTTGGCCGAGGGGTATGATTTCTGGGAACGGTTTCACCATCGCCAGGCTTGGGATAAATTGAAGACGGCGGCCAAGGCGCTTGAAATGGCCTCGCTCTGGGGCGGGCCGCCGGGATTGAAAGCGGTGCTGCCGGCTATCAAGGCCAATATGGGCTTTCTGGAAAAGCTGGTGCTCGATCCGGCAGAGGTAAAGGAATTTGTGGTGCTGGATCTGTTGGCCCACGCGGGGCGGCAGTTGCATGGGGCCCACGATCCAGAGGCGGCGATGATTGCGCTCGTCCGTGCGCTTGAAGCGGTGGCGCAGCGCCGGCTTTTCAAATCGCACAACATCAAGAGTTGGGACGTGCGGCCCGAGCAACTTCCGCAGACCCTCCAGGAAACCTGCCGGACCTGTTACCTCGAAGATATCGACGGTAAGTACAAGCTGCCCGCACAAGCCCAGTTTCGCGTGTTGGCCGGATTAGGCGACCAATTGGGCCAGGCCTTCCTGCGCGAGTGGCCCACGATGAAGCCGCTGCTCGATGCCGCCAACCATGCGGTGCTCGGCCATGGTTTCGAGCCGATCAAGTCTGAGCGCGTACAGCAACTCTACGATGTCGTCGTCAAGCTGATGGGCGTGGCCGACAGTTCATTGCCGATTTTCCCCAAGCTCAATCCTTTGTGAAGCGTATCTCTCTCGGCTAACAACACGGTTATGCCGCGACTCGACACATGATGGATGCGAGAGGGGCGTAGGCGCTCCAATCGTGCCACGATTCCTTGGCACCAGCAGATTTGGAATATCAGTTCAGAAAGTTGGAGACCTCAGGGGGGAAGGGGTGCGGTGTGTAATCAACAGCTTATAAAAGCGGGCAGGAGGCAGTCGTTCAGAACTTATGACTTTCCGCGATGCTTAATCTACCTGGTAAAAGCGAGCCATCTTCTAAAAACCACGTTTTGATGAAATTCCAGGAATGCCCGTGCTAGAACCATGACAGATGAAAGCTATCAAGGACTTTGTCCGAAAAATCCAACGGACCATTTGAATCCACCATAAGTTTCTGTAACTGGCGTATCGCATTACCTTGCTCAGATTCTGGCACCCTCAATGTTGTCAATAGACTCGCCAGATATTCTCCGTGCCCGACGGCGAGATTTTGTTGAACCTCTGAATAACCTCTCAGTGTGAGATTCCTGGCAGTCTTAAATTGTGCAAACTGTTCTCTTTGTTCAAGGGAAGCCTTCTTCGGATTCAAGAGAACGTGATGTTGAGTCGGGCTCAGTGCCACAGTAGCATCGGTCATAGAATCTGTTGTAGACCCGTAGAATCCACAACAAATAATGTTCCCCCAGAACCAGGGATTGAAACGATGTGTAAGGAGGAGATTTTGGTCTTCATATCCCTCCTTCTTCAGAGTGAGGAAAGTATTCTTTGCTCGTGCAAGCTTGATTTGCAGAAGTGGGGTTTCGCCGAGAGGTATAGAACCCATGAGAAACACCTTTGCGCCAGGAGGATCTGAAGTAATTCTCATTTCCTGGTCAAGCCCCCCTTCGCCGATGAACGACACTACGCTGGCACAACCTGTGAGAAATAGCCCCAGCAAAGTCATACAAAATAATGCGCTAATCCGTCTCATCATTCTATCCTCTTCGTTGAGTAACGAGCGCGCCCTTCCAGGTGGGGCTTTCTAATCCGTGCGATCATGACCTTTTATCCATAATCTGCAATGTCCATGGTAGCTCCACGACCCTAGGCACTCAACTGGATAACTGCGACCTAACTATAGGGTTCGTCTGAGTCGTGCTCCCCCCACTAGAATAGTGCTCTGTTCGCGGCAGCGAGCTGTCTAAATCATCCACTGAAAGTCTGTCAGAGAAAGAGTCACGTTGGAAATTCGTGGGGGGGGGATGGGAACAGGTGTATGAACAACTGAATGAATGAAAATGGAAGTGACAGTCAGAAGCGCGGAAACATCGAAGGATTTCCACAGTTGTATGCTTCAGATCTATGTATAATCCACAAAATCAAACACTTGAGATCGGGACGTTTGGGCACTGAGACAAATCACTGTAACCACACTATAAAAATTATATTTACCGTCTCATAAGTATATGGAAATCAAGATCTACTACGAAGACACCGACTGCGGCGGAGTCGTCTATTACGCCAACTACTTGAAATACTTTGAGCGGGCGCGAACGCAGTATTTGGAAGAGCGGGGACTGTCGGTGGCGGGGCTCATGAATGAGGGGACGGTCTTTGTCGTCGTCCATGCGGAAGCGGATTATCGGTCGCCTGCCTGCTATGGCGAGACGCTGGTCATCGAGACGGTAGTCTCCGATCTGACGGCCGCTTCAGTGATCTTCGCGCATGTGGTCACGGAAAAGGTCAGCAGGCGCGTAGTGGTGGAAGGGTCGGCCAGACTCGCAGTGACGGATGGCAACGGCAAGGTGAAGCGCCTGGACAAAACGATTGTTACCGCACTGCAATCTCCTCTACTGCCTTCTTGACAGTCGCCGCGTGCGCTCCATAACATCTGTGCGTGAGAGTCAGGACAGCGTCATGCAGCGGTGCGGTTCAACAACAAGTGGAAAGGAGTTAGCTTATGAGTGGAAGTGCAGCCATCCCCGGATATACGGCAGGGACCCCTGCTGTGGCGACGTCTCCAGTGACGCTTGCCGAATTTGAGTTGATGAAGAACAGCGCCTTGTTTGGAGACGAAGACATCAAGGCCCTGCGTCAGTCGCACGACGTGGTGAAGGATCAGGTTGAAGCGATCCTCGACGTCTGGTATGGGTTTGTGGGTTCTCAGCCGCAGCTGCTCCAATCGTTCCTCGGCAAGAGCGATGGCAAGCCGCTGGGTGACTATCTGGGTGGAGTGCGCAAGCGCTTCGGCCAGTGGATTCTCGACACCGCGCGCGCCGAGTATGATCAGAAGTGGCTCGACTATCAGCATGAGATCGGGCTGCGCCACCACCGTACCAAGAAGAATCAGACCGACGGCGCAGACGCGAGTGCGATCGTGCCGTTCCGCGATTTGTTCGCGCTCATTTTCCCGGTGACGTTCACCTTGAAGCCGTTCCTCGCCAAGAAGGGGCACAAGGCCGAGGAGGTCGACAAGATGTACAATGCGTGGGTGAAATCCTGTCTCCTCCAGCTGACGCTCTGGAGCCATCCCTACGTCAAGACCGGCGACTTCTAATCGCGCGTGATACGATTCACGGGGACATTCTGAAAAGTATCTGCTTCCTGCGGAGAAAATCAGAATGTCCCCGTTTTATATTTCCCAAGAATTGGCCAGATAGGAGCAGATTGTTCAGGGACCCAAGACAGCTAGGGGAGGCGTTTGGCAAGTGCTTCGGTTGTGTGAGGTATCACGTCAAGCAACGCCTCTATGGTTTTGGCTTTACGAACTCCCATATCACGCGGCCAACTTCACGGTAATCGAGACGCCGGCCTTCGCGCAGAGGCCTACCAGGTAGTCGAGCGACAGCTTGTCCACTTTGTTGCGCGCGATTTCGGAGATGCGCGGCTGCACCACGCCGAGGCGCTTGGCCGCCTGTGCCTGGGTCAGCCCCTCACAGTCTATCCACTTTCGTAATGCCTCGGCAATCTCACAGCGCAACAGCAGCACGGCCGCCTCGTGCGGGGGAAAGCCCAAATCAAGAAACACGTTTCCACTACCTCGTGTGATGCCTGTGCGAACTTTCTTCATGACGCCGCTCAACGCTCCGTGGCGAATTATACGAATATGCGTATCATGAGGCAAGGTTCGGACGAGCCAAACGGGCAGTCATCTTGCCTTCGCAAATCCTTCGTTCTCCAGCAGCTCCGCCACGTTCTGCCCGTCCACGAACACGTCGGCGACCAGGCGGTTGTAGACATCGCGGCCTCGCGGGATGATACGTACGATGCCATTGCGGAGCAGTTCTGCCGGCCGTTGCTTGGCTGCCTCGCCTTCCGGCTCGCTCAGCTCCGGCGTGTCGATGCCGCGGAGCCTGATGCGGTCTGGCCCGGCACGAATGGTGTCTCCATCGACGGCGGAGATTTGCAGGGTGCTGAGCAGTCTCGCATTTCTTTGCAAGCGAGTGCGCAGGGTCGAGGTGCGGGATTGGTTCTGCTTGGGTCCTGGTTTGTAGCGGCCTTTGGGGAACCGCTGGGGGCGGCTGTCCGGCGGACGTCTGGGGCGTTGCTGTTTGTAGGTGGGCAGGCGATTTGAGTTGGATTCCTCCGGAGATGGATACAAGCAAAGATCACATTGGGGTTGCAGGGTCGATTCAAGATCGGATTTCGCAAGATCGGATTTCGATAGGCGCTCAGCTTGTGCCCAAGGCTCCAGTGGACCAGCTCCAGCGAAGGCAACGAGCAGCAGCGCGGTGATGGCTATTCGTGAGGTGTTCATCTGTACCGGTGTCAGCACAGGCCGTGCCACAATCAGGTTGGTTGACAATGAGGAAAATGGCGTGCTGCAATGGGCGCGTATCTCGTTTTTATGCGGGACTCGCGAGATTGGCGAGAAAAGCGGGACGAGTCAGAAGTTTTATTTTCTTGCGTCGCGCCTGACGCGCATTTCCCGCGCATCTCGCGAGCGATGTTTCACGGAGGTTTACAATATGGATATGATGGGACGGGTGGGGCTGGTCGAGATTCCTGTATTGATCGCCCCTGATCAGAAAGCCTGGATGGATCGCATGATTAAGGAAGGGCGAATCGCCATTCCTCCAGGCGGAACCTTGGAAAAAGGTTCGCTCTATTCGATGTTTATCCGCATGTTGCTCCATAATGCGATGGAAGAACAGAAGCGGCAGGAGGCGATGGATGCGGACGACGAGGACGACGAATAACGCAGGCCGTTGAAAACTGATACGGCGTACGCTTCGGGTTTTCGCTCGTTGCGGCCTAGCAATGAACTCGTTTTGAACGGACTGCCAGGCACATGCGGCTCATATGGTTGGTGGCGCTGTATCTAAATGACCGATTCTGTATCTCGCGAGATACGAGATACGAACGACGAGCGATGGGTGTTAGAGTGCTTTGAACGCAACGTGCGCGGCACGGATCGTTTTCTCGATGTCCTGCGCACTGTGGGCGGTGGAGAGGAAGGCTGCTTCAAACTGGGATGGGGCAAGATAAACGCCTTGTTCCAGCATGTGGTGAAAGAACTGACCGTACCGCTTCGTATCGGATTGCTTGGCGGTATTCCAATCTACGACAGGCCCAGTCGTGAAGAACGACGTCAGCATCGATTTCACGCGGGTTTGTGTGAGCGGGACGCCCGCTTTCTTGGCTGCCTCGCCGATACCTTTCGCCAAGGCTGCCGAAGAGGCTTCCAGCTTCTTATAGAGTCCTTTTGTTCGCAACTGCTTGAGTGTCGCCAGCCCCGCGGTCACGGCCAGCGGATTTCCCGATAAGGTGCCGGCTTGATAGACCGGTCCGACCGGCGCGATGAGATCCATGATCTCTTGTCGTCCGCCGTAGGCGCCGACGGGCAATCCCCCTCCGATGATTTTCCCCAGCACCGTGAGGTCCGGCTTGATGTCATAGAGCGCTTGCGCTCCTCCGTAGGTCACGCGAAACCCTGAGATGACTTCGTCGAAAATCAATAGGATATCATTTTCGGCCGTCAACCGGCGGAGTGCAGCGAGGAAGTCCGGCGCCGGAGGCACCACG
>SXPO01000274.1 GCA_005793285.1 Nitrospiraceae bacterium | reverse complement strand
TCTCTCACCATGCATGAGTCTTGTGGTCATCCGACCGAACTGGACCGTGTGTTGGGCTACGAAGCCAACTACGCCGGCACGAGCTTTCTGACAACCGACAAGCTGGGTTCGTTTCGCTTCGGCTCTCGATATGTGACGCTGGTGGCTGATAACACGGAACCGGAGACGCTGGCTGCGACCGGTTATGACGATGATGGGGTGGCCTGCCAGCGATGGGACATTGTACGGGACGGCCTGTTTGTCGGGTATTGCACCAACCGCGAGGTTGCGCCGAATATCGGAGAGGTACGGTCACGCGGGTCGAACCGGGCTGATGGGTGGGGCGCGGTGCCGATCGTGCGCATTGCCAATATCGGGCTCGATCCCGGTACGGCCACGCTTGATCAGCTGATCGCCGGTGTGAAACGGGGGATTTATATCGAAGGCCACGGGTCCTACAGTATCGATCAACGCCGATACAACTTTCAGTTTGGCGGCGACGCCTTTTGGCTGATCGAGAAGGGGAAGCGCACGCACATGCTCCGCGATGTGATCTATCACGGGATCACGCCGGAATTCTGGAACAGCTGCGACGGAGTCGCAGACCGAACATTTCGACAGCGGTACGGATTTATTACCTGCGGCAAGGGGCAGCCTAGCCAATCGGGCTGGATGACTCATGCCGCATCCCCGGCACGATTCCGAAACATTCAGGTCATCAGAGGCGAGGGGCATTCATGAGTGGGGGGAATGCCAAGCACTGGCCAAAAATGACGGGGCGTGAGGAATTTCGCTTTCTTGCCGACCTGGTGCTGGCCAGATCTTCCGGTGACGAGACCATCGTGACGCTCCACGATGTGCATTCTGGAACCGCTAGATTTGCGAATAACCAAGTCGTGCAGAATGTGGACATGCGGCGCGGGACGCTGGCCGTGACGGTTGCGTTTGGCAGGCGGCATGGTACGGCCTCCACGACGGATTTTACCGCTGGGTCAATCCAGGAGACGCTCGCGCGGGCTGAGCGGATTGCAGCGGTCTCGCCCGAAGATCCAGAATATCTTCCGCCTCCGGAGCCGTTCCCGTTTGTGGCTCGTGAAACAGCCAGACCGGAAACGATGGTGGCGGGACCGGCGCGCCGTCTTGAATATGCGAATGAAGCCATCGGCCACTGCCGCATGGAGAATCTTATGGCCGCGGGGGTGGTCTCAACTTCGGTGTCGTCGGTGGGCATTGCGGCTCACAACGGACTCTTTGGCTACGAAGCGCGGGCGGATGCGCGATTCAGCCTCACGGTCCAGGCCGGCGACGCAACCGGGTGGAGCGCGGCGGCTCATCGCTCGGTGGATCACCTGAAAATTCAGGAACGGACGCTGGCTGCCATTGCAAAGGCGAAGCACAGCCGAGAGCCGATAGAGCTACCAGCCGGGCCCTATCCGGTCATCCTTGAACCGGCTGCTGTAGCGGGTCTGTGGACGTGGCTGATGTGGTCCTTCGACGCCAAATCCTACGACAAGGGCACCAGTCCATTCGCAGGCCAACTGGGAGCGCAGATTGTTGACGACCGGCTGACGTTGAGTAATGCGCCAGGTCATGCCGATCTGCTCGGTGTGGGGTTGACCGCCGAAGGATTGCCGAGCATGCAGTCCACATGGATCGACCATGGCCTGCTCACCCAACTGGCCCATGATCGATTCACGGCAAAAACCCACGGAGTACAAGACATTCCGACTCTGGAGGCGCCGGTGTTGTCCCACGACGGCGCGACGTGCGGCACCGTTCAGGACCTCATCAAACGGACCGATCGCGCGATCCTGGTCACAAATTTTTGGTATATCCGCACCGTCAATGCCACCGACCTTACTTTGACCGGCATGACTCGCGACGGCACATTCCTTGTGGAAAAAGGAGAAATCGTCTCTGCGGTCAAGAATTTCAGATTCCACGACAGTCCGCTCCGGGCCTTTCAACAGATCGATGCCGCAACGGGGTCGATGGAGGCGGTGACGGCGGAGAGCGGAAAGATGCTGGCCCCTGCCATGGCCCTGCCGGAGTTCAACTTTTCCAGCGTCACACGCTTTTAACGATTTGACCAGCAGCCTGCTATCCATAATAGCCGGAGAAAATCGTTGACTCTTGTGTCAGGCAGGAGTAGACAACAGATCATTTGACACTATAGTCGTGTGGTAGTGCAAATAGGCGTGGAGAAGCGCACATGTCTCGCCGATTCAATGATGACCCGATCAATTTGATCCAGCGCATTCCCTCACCTGAACAGTTGTCGTCGGCGAGGCCGACGAAACCGTCGCTTGGTCAAAAAATGATGGAAACCGGAGCGGCGGTTGCTCGATCGGCAATGGAACTGTTCGCGCTACCGGTTCGACAGGAACCATCGGCAACGGTACCGGCTGAGGCGGCAATGCCGCGCGCTGTTCCGGAGCAGCCTGATCATCGCGACCAGAGTCTCGCCGGGGAATCGAACGTGGAGCATGCTCTGCCGCATCAGACGCAGGTTGTGATGCCATTTCTCCAGCAGGCCACGCATTCGACTCCATCTGCGGCGTTGACGGACAATCACGGTGAAGAAGTCGCTGAACTCAGGGGCTATCTTCTGCGCCAGCAGCAGGACATCGCTCGCCTTGCCGAGCAAGTGCAGGAACTGAAATCCTTAGTGCTCTCTCAGCGGCAGATTCTCGTGTATCTCGGCAAGGAATTAGAAGCCGGTTCCCTCTCGCGCATGACGGGAAGTATTGCCTCAGCTGTTACCAAACCCAATAGGCCCGTTCGTCAAAAGGCAGTGGTGAAGACTTCGGAGATCAAAGCGAAGGCTGTTGCTCAGGACAACGACCCCATGTTGTTGTCGCGGAACCGCTAACACTCGTCCAGTGAGCTGTCAGAGTATCGGTTCTCCCATCGTGCCCTGTCCTCTCGGCGAATTCCTATTTTCATGACACACGAGATGCTACCGATAGGCCGAATCCTCAACGGATGTCTGCTCTGTGCCGCAGTCTGGACGGGCTATGATCCGGCACACGTCTCTGCGGCCAGTCCCCATGATACTCGTCAGCTGGTTCCGCTGTATGACAATCTCGGCGCCCTACACCATGTCATCACGACATCCTCGGAGCAGGCCCAACGGTATTTCGATCAAGGTCTTCGATTCGTCTATGCCTTCAACCATGACGAAGCGGTTCAGGCGTTTGAAGAGGCAGCCAAACTCGATCCCACTGCCGGAATGGCCCATTGGGGCATTGCCCTCGCATTAGGTCCCAACATCAATGCGGCGATGGGTAAGCAGCAGGAGCGGCGAGCTGTGGAGGCGTTGGGCAAGGCGCGCGCGCAGAGTGCGCGCCT
>SXPO01000003.1 GCA_005793285.1 Nitrospiraceae bacterium | reverse complement strand
GGAGACAGTCGCGACAGTGCCGATTACGATCTTCATACGCCTACTCCTTTGAATAATGGTGGCCGGAGAAAATACAGTTTTTAGTTACAAGTTCAAGTCAAGTGGCGGGGATCATAGCCAGGGGGGGGTGGGTCTGTCAAGGGCGAAGAAGGGGGAGCCGCCGGGTGGCCCTTTTTGCCCGCAGACCGCGCACGATCAGAATGTGCTCGGTCGATGCGCGCAGTGAAAGGACCGCCCGGCAGCTCCCCTAGGGAGGGTGAGGGGGGGGAAGAACGGGGTGGCCTGTTGGCCTCCTGTGCTCGCGCAACGCGCGGCCTAGGAAGGCCCTCGTTGGACGCGCGCAGTGGGAGTCCCAACAGGCCACCCTCCCGTGAAGAGATGGTAAGCGAGCTTGGAAGGAGTAAGCGAGGGCGGACTAGATGGTCTCCTGTGCTCGTGCAACGCGCGGTCTTGGAAGACCCTCGTTGGACACGCGCAGTGGGAGACCATCTAGCTCGCCCTCAATGGAGAAGGTAAGATCCGCGCAATCGAGGATCAACCAGGCTACCCTTCAAAATGTAATGTGGAATTGAAAGAACGCGCGCAGTAAAGGGCAACCTTGGCCATCCCCCTGAAGAAATGCATAGGGAGGCTCCCTAGTGACGTTATGGCAACAATGGTGTATGTTGATGCCCTCAACTGCGGCTCTGGTGGCGTTCGCAGTCCGCTGGACGGATTGTGAGCTTCCTGAAGGAAGTGGTGTTATGCGGATGCGCATAAGAACCCGTGATACCGTGATACATGGTTGATAGGGCGTAACTCATTGGACCACCGTCGATTATGGGATATTGTTTACGTCCATTGATGGCGTGTTACGCGGACAGAAATGGCAGATCCGGTTCTTTGCGGATACTCCTAAACATTGTTGGGCGACAGAGCCCGGATACGCGCTATGAGATGTTATTTCTGCAACGACGGAGCGCAAGGTCAATGCCACAAGGACGGTCGTTTTATATGTCGTGCTCACTCGTCGATGTGCAATGGCGTATTTGTCTGCTGCGAATGTGTTTTCGGCGGTCAAGAAGGAATCCTCAAGAAGGAATTGGAAGATCTCGATCGCATCAGCAAGTCGACTTGTCCCAGTTGCGGAGTAAAGTTGGTTCCGGAATTGATCTTCCGTCCGGGCTACACAGCTCTGACTGATGAGATGAGAGCTAAGCTTCGCACAGCGTTTAGCGGTGAAATGACGTCAAGTTTCTGTGAGTGCGTTAGATGCTTCGACTGCACACCAAAGCTTGTGAGAGGCATCTTCTCCCACTATCAGCAATGTCGCGTTTGCGGGCGAAAAGACGTCTTATGAATGCTCTGGAGGGAGCTTAGTCGCCCAACAGCACGGCTCAGTCGGACGCGCGCGATGAAGCTGCGCGCGCCGCTGGCCGTGGACGTTAGGTGCCAACGACGATAGCCGCGGGATTTGACCGCCTCCGACAGAACCTTGAGATAACGGACCGGCAGGCCGCGACTGTGTCTACACGACAGACCAGCGTCCGCGAGGCCGTCGAAGCCGAATTGACAGTGCTTGGCAGCTTCCTCGTCGGGTCCTACGGCAGAGACACGATGATTAGTCCGCTCTCAGAGGCGGACATAGACATCTTTGTCGTGTTGTCAGCCGACTACTTCAATCAATACCGGCCCGCCGGGCTGCTCGACAAGGTACGCGCTGTGTTGCTCAAGACCTATACAAAGACCCCGGCAATCAGCAGGAATGGCCAGGCAGTTACAATTACGTTCTCCGATTTCCGGGTTGATGTAGTTCCAGCGTTCAATAGGAGTGGCGGTGGTTACCTGATCCCGGATTCACCAAACGACGCGTGGATATCCACTGACCCGACAAAACACGACGCGGCCTTGACCGCTGCCAACAAGGCGCACAGTGGAGATCTGATTCCGGTCGTCAAGATGGTCAAAGGCTGGAACCGGATCATCAGTGGTGCGTTTAGGGGGTTCTATCTCGAGCTCCTCGTCATGGACGTATTGCAGGGTATCACCATCTCGGACTATCCTAGTGGAGTCCGCTACATACTCGACAAAGGACGCGAGAAGATCAAATACAAGCAGACAGACCCTGCTGGCTTTGGAGACCAAATTAATCCCCTCGATTCGGTCACATCTGTCGCCGACGCGGTGAGTCGCTTTGAGACAGCATACAATCGTGCGCTCAAGGCTGAGAAGTTTGCTGTTGATGGCAAGATCCAGTATGCCTTTGATGAATGGCGAAAGGTTTTCGGTGAATACTTTCCAGCCTTCGGCTAGTTCAGGTTCGCTGACAGAACTTCACGAGGCCATTGCCCGTGAGTGCTCCAGGGTCGAAGAGGACTGTCTCTATTCGGCGAAGGGTTCCTTCGAGGCTGCACGGAGTTGGGGACACGTGCATCTCATGGTGGGAATCCCCACCGCCCTCATTGCTGCAGTCGCTGGCGTATCGGCCTTCAACGATTATCCAGAGTTTGCCGGTGCGCTGGCCGTTTTGGTCGCCGTGCTCTCGTCAATCAGCACGTTTCTCAATCCTTCGGAAAAGGCACAGGCATTTTCTCAGGCGGGCAATCGATACAACGCCCTGAAGGTACGCGCACGATTCCTGAGGGAAGTCACTGGACGCACTGCGGTGACTCCGGAAGAGCAGGCGGCCGAGCTCAAGGAGATTCTGGCGGAGAAGGACAAGTTGAGCCAGGAGAGTCCGATCATTCCTCGCCATGCCTTCGAAAGCGCCCGGAAGGGCATTGAGGCAGGCGAATCCGCCTACGCCGCAGATGCGAAACCCTGACAGCATTAGGCTCCGACTGTGTTAGCTGGCATCAGTCATATTGTCGGGAACAGACAGACCGTGGTTACGTGCTATATGTTTCCGCCTTGCAGCCCGTAACTGATTGTTCAGGCCGAATCCTAGTTAGGTTCTCACTTTCTTATCTACTCAAGGACACGTACATAACCATCGGAGCTGGCTGGCTTGGTTTCGGCTATGGAGCGATGTGGGCTAGGGATTCGATGGTTCGCATGAGCGGCACAACAGGCGAGTATTTCCGCAGGACGCTCAAAAAACCTGTCCAGCAAGGCCGCAGCTCCGAGCTGTCCCTCGTTTTACTTTTTACGTTTCACGGATTCCGCGAACGATGTGAGCGGAACCTAGAGATTAGGCTGGGCGGCGTGACGGAGGCCTGCGTCCTCGTCCTCTGTAGGAGGGGCCGCGGCTGAGACCTGGGAGACGGATGGTGACGGTGGTGCCTTCGCCTGGCGCGCTGCCGATGGCGATGGAGCCGCCATGTTCTTCGACGATCTTCTTGACCGTGGCGAGGCCCAGGCCTGTGCCGGCCCGCTTGGTGGTGAAGAACGGTTCGAAGACTTTGTCGACGATTTCCGCCGGAATAGGCGCTCCGTCGTTCTTGATGAGAATCTGATCTTCCACGCCGCGCCCCGCGCGATGCTGGGTGATCTGAATGTGGAGATGGCCTCCAGGGCTCATCGCTTCGCCGGCGTTCTTGAAAATGCTCAAAAAGACTTGCTGGAGTTTGGATTCGTCGCCTCGGACCGGCGCGATCATCGTCGCATAGTCTTTGGTCACCTGGATTCTGGTGACTTCGAGGTCGGTGGCGACGACCGTGAGCGCGCTCTCGATCACTTCGGGGATGCGGAGGAGGCGTCGATTCAGGTCGAGTGGTTTCGCAAAGTCCAGAATCTCGTTCAGGATGGCTTCGACGCGGATCAAATCGCGCATCGCGTTTTCGACGCGCGTCTGGGGGTCGAAATCGAGGATGCCTTCACCCGTGACTTCTTCCAGTTGGGCGCGGATCGAGGCGAGGGGTTCCCG
>SXPO01000273.1 GCA_005793285.1 Nitrospiraceae bacterium | reverse complement strand
TGATGACAGCATGGCGCAACCCCAAGGCCTGTACGGCCTCTGCCACACGCCGAGGCTCTTCGTGATCCACCACGAGCGGACGGCCTGTTTCCACCGAACAATAATGGCACCGTCTGGTGCAGATATCGCCCAGAATCAAAAACGTGGCGGTCCTGGCGTTCCAACATTCCCAGCGATTCGGACAGCGCGCTTCTTCGCAGATGGTATGCAGATTGAGCCGTTCCATTGTCTGTTTGATGTCCAGATAGTCCGGACCGGTCCTGGCTGCAACGTTGAACCAGGATGGAAGGCGCGGACGGCCGGTACGATCTGCAGGACTGCGGGCGGGAGAAGAATCAGAAGCATCCCTAGCCGAAGAAGATCGGAGATGGTCGAGAGGGATAAAGCTCATGAAGGGCTGTTCCTGTGCGAACCCTGACGGCACCAGTTGAGTATTCTAGCCAGGAAACCGGTCCGCTCCGGCTCGGCTTCCGGTGGATCAGGATATTCTACCCAGAGTTCCTGCGAACCAAGATACAGGCCGTTGCTGAAGCTCTTCTGCGTTTTGAGTTGCCGATAGCCCCGGCTCTGCAACACCTGAATCAGGTCCAGCAATGCGGCATCCTGGGTCGGGAACAGCTCTGTCGCGACACGAACCGTTTCATAGCGCAGCCGCACCCGATAGCTCTCCCCTGCCCGTTCGAACTCGACCGGCCGGCTGAATCCCCTTACTCGATCGTCAAGTCCAGCCAGCTGATGCTTATCACAGCCCGCTACGCTCATACGTCATGCCAGCGCGCGAAACACCGCCACAAGATCGCTCAGGGCAATGGTCTTACTGCGGAGCACGGCTCGTTCCGCCTGAATCACATCGCGTAACGTCTTGTCTGCCGAACCAGATTTCACACAGGAGTCGCCCAGCGCCAAAATACGGTCACACTCGTCGGTGAGCTTCTGTTTGACGACGGGATTCGCGGAAAGAATATCCATGAGTTGCCGTCTGGTTTCGGCAAGATGCGATTGAAGCTCCACCTCCGGATAACCAGCGCGGGCTGCTTCATCGGAACAGCGATCAAGATATTGGGTTAAAAACACATAGAGCCGCACCAACGCAGCAGCCAGATCGGTTTGATCGTTGGCGGTCATACCCATAATAGGCCTCGCTATCAACGCCTTATCGTTGTCTGTCTCGTTGCCGCCCAGTCTGTCTGGTCTGTCTGGTATCGGACAAGACAGACCAAAGAGACCGAAGAGACCAGATAGACGAGCGATGCCTTATTAACTACAACAGCGCCTTCACGTCGCTGCCCTCGACTTTCACCTGATAGACTTGAACTTTGCCAGACGGATTGTTCACACAGGCGCCGGTCGCCACATTGAATTGCCATCCATGCCAAGGACAGGTCACCACGCTCCCCTCAACTTCTCCTTCTCCAAGCGGCCCGCCGCGATGGAGACAGGTATTGTCGACCACGTGAAAGGCGCCGTCTACATTGAACACCGCCACGGTCTTGCCGTTCACTTCGGCGACCATACCGTGCCCCGGTTGCACATCGGCTATTCCCGCCACCCGTACAAACTCCGCCATGCCCGTCCTCCCCCTCGCGTTGATCAGTTCGTTGTAAACGGCTGCTTGATTTTCTTGAGCAAACTGTCGATGGACGAGCCGCTCTTTTCAGCGCCACCGACTTCGCCCATGATCTTCTTCGCAATCTCCCTGAAGGCTGCGGCCTGAGGCGACGCCGGATCGGCCGTGACGATCGGATGCCCGCTATCACCGCCGTCGCGGATGGCCGGATCAATCGGAATGCGCCCAAGAAAAGGCACGCCCAGCTTTTCAGCCGCCCGCTCCCCGCCCCCATGCGAAAAAATATCCGTGCGCTCGCCGCAATGCCCGCACTGGAAGAAACTCATATTTTCAATGATGCCCAACAGCGGCACATTCACCTTCTGAAACATGGCCATGCCCTTGCGCACATCGTAGAGCGCCACTTCTTGCGGCGTCGTCACCGTGATCGCGCCGGCCAGCGGCACCATTTGAGAGAGCGACAGCTGCACATCGCCGGTGCCGGGCGGCAAATCGATCAGCAGATAATCCAGCTCGCCCCACAGCACATCGCGGAAGAACGCTTGGAGATATTGATGGACCATCGGACCGCGCCAGACGAGCGGAGCCTCTTCCGGCACCAGAAATGCCATGGAAATGAGTTTGACCCCATAATTTTCAACCGGCACGATTTTGCCATCCTGCTGTTCCGGTCCCTTCGTACTCCCCATCATCATCGGAATGTTGGGCCCATACAGATCGGCATCCAGCAGGCCGACCTTCGCGCCGGCCAGCGCGAGTGCGCAGGCGAGGTTCGACGCGACAGTTGATTTGCCGACGCCGCCTTTGCCGCTGCTGACCGCAATCACATGCTTGACATCCGGAATCAAATTGGTAGCCCCCTGCGGCGATTGTCCACCGTGGGTATGTTCATCTGCCATGCCCTACTCCTCCCTCACTCCCGCGTCACACATTCAGCCGTGACACTGATAGAGACCCGTCTGATTGTACCAACCCTGTCATCATAAGCGATGCGGCGAGGGAAAGGAAATGGGCCGGTCGGACCATGCTGACGATGGCCCGACCGGGACATGCCGAACACACGATGACCGATCACGATACTCCATGTATACTGACGTTATCAGAAAGGTTCGTTCTTTCCCGGAGCGCCTATGACGATCTCGCCCGCTTCGCTCGAACCGGCTATCCATCGCATCGGCGAATACCTCGCACAACTCTCCGCCGGCCATTCTCCGACGATCTTCGAAGGACACTGGTGGTCCCAATCGGCCATCAGTCTGGCCATGAAGGACGAGGCCTTCAAGGCGCAGCTGTTTCGTTTCATCGACGTCCTGCCCGTGATCGCCGACGATGAGCGGGTGGTCTCGCTGGCCGAAGAGTATTTCGGCGGGTTGAGCAGCGAGATCTTCGGGCTCCAGTGGGGCTTGAAAGCCATGGCCGCCACAGGCCTGGGTGCGCGATTGACCGGTAAATCGATCAAACACCAAGTTGAGCAGATGGCCAGGACCTTCATCGCCGGAGCCTCGGTTGCAGACGCGGCTCCGGTGTTGTCGCGTGTGTGGACAGAGGGCCGGGCCTGGTCCGTCGATCTGTTGGGAGAAGCGACGATCAGTGAGCAGGAAGCCGACCTCTACCGCGACCATTGCCTGGAGGCATTGACGAAATTAGGACGCGTCTCGGCCACCTGGCCTCCCGCCGCTCTGCTGGAAG
>SXPO01000272.1 GCA_005793285.1 Nitrospiraceae bacterium | reverse complement strand
GGCCGTCGCTTTAGCCAGGTCCGGATTCTTTGTACGGTATGCCAGAGGTATTACGGCGTTTGTCATCGGGATATGGGGAGGATGGTCGCTGTGGGGGATCAGCGGATTGCCTCAGCAGGGAGACTGGGTCGGGGCGTTGCTCTTCTGTATTTTCCTGGGATGGCTCGTTACCGGTCGGTCCCCGATGGTGTACGTCGCGGCCTTTTTCATTACTACCTGGCTTGAACTTCTTGGGACCACGGTCGGAGCGTGGAAATGGGCATCTATTGATCCTCTGCTCGGATGGCCACAAGGCAATCCGCCCAGTGGTGTCGGGGCCTGGTACTGTCTTGTCGACGCGGTTGCCATCGGCGGCGCGGCGCCGGTTTTACAAGGTCTCCGGCGAGCCGCCCATTGGTGGAAATCCGGTCGGTTGTCCTTGTGAATATCGGAATCAGGACTCCTTCTTAATCTGTTCGGCCAGATAGTTTTCAAGGCCGACTTGCTTGATCGTTTCCATCTGCATTTCGATCCAGTCGATGTGCATATCGACGTCCTTCGCCATGTCCTCGAACATGTGGCGCGTGGTGAAGTCCATGACTTTTGTGCAGTGGACCACGCCGTCGGTCAGTAGCACCAACATTTCTTGTTCGGCTTTCAGGTCCAGCTTGAGCTGCTCAGGCACGGTCTCGCCGATCTGTACCGAGTTCATGCGTTGCACATTCGGGACGCCTTCGAGATAGAGAATATGGCCGATGAGGTCATCGGCGTCTTTCATCTCGTCGATGCTGCGTTCCCGGACCTTGTGGTGCAGACGTTCGTAGCCCCAATTTTCGCACATTTTCGCATGGACAAAATATTGGTTGATGGCGGTGAGATCCGCCGTCAGAATTTTGTTCAGGATATCGACGACTCCCTCCTTGGCTTTCATATCGTACCTCCTCCACTGCAATAGGATCGTTGCCGGTCCGTCTCAATGGCACTACAGGACCATTATTGTCGTGCTTTTTCTTCCTGTCAAGTTTGCAATTAAGGGTTTTCTGATTTTGTCTCTCAGTCTCGCCGAGACTAGTGTTCACTCTCGGCGGCCGACCTTTGTCGAGCGAGTCTATCCAGCGGCGGCTGGTTGTCGTGGCGCACGTATGATTCATGTGGTTATCCTGCTGGTTCCTGCCTCTGTGCCGGCACTCTTGCAAGAGTTGGTTGCAGAATGGTAAATTTCTTTCCCGTCAGACTCGAATGATCTGATACAGAGCAGCACGTCATGGGCATGCCTTGGGTAGGTCCACTCTGGGTAAGCGTAGGAGTATAAAGAAGATGGGTTTCGTCGGAGAAGTATCGTTATGATGAAGTGGATGACGAAGGCAACCTTCAGCTGGCTCGTTCTTGCCGCGCTATTGTCTCCCGGCATAGCCGATGCGCATGGAAATGTGACGATGGAAGAGGATATTTGTGCGCGGCGTATCGGTGGGAATATGGTGCATTTCAGCGCCTATCAACCGCAATTCGAGCCCAAGGCGCAATATTGCACCGAGATTCCTGAGGTCGGAGACACCTTCTTGGTGGTGGACCTTGTGGACCCTGGATTGCGTACGATGCCGGTGGCTGTACGGATCGTACGGGGACAGGAAGGGAATGAGAAGGAAGATGATCAGACTGTGGCCTCCTGGGGGCCGGCTTCACATCCGGATGGAGTGGTCAGGGGCGAAGCCAAATTGGATAAGGGCCTGTACAAGCTGATTATTACGGCCGAGGGGTTGAGCCCTTCCTATTATCTCTTGCGGGTACAGCAGGTTGATTATTCGAAGCTTGGGCGGAAGGCGGTGGGCCCGGTGATGGTGCTGCTGGTGCTCGCACTTGTCTGGTATGAACTCTCCAAGTCGGGGCGTATGCGCAATTGGTGGGCTTCCCGCCGAACATAAGAGCCCAGATGCGCCTGACCTGCCCTGTGGCGTACAACTGTCAATGTGACCATTCGAGAAAGAGGATCTTTATGAAGCCTGGTACATATCTGAAACTCATGGTGGGGTGTGTGGTATTTGCGGGTGGCGCGTTGGTGTCAACACAGGCCCAGGCGCATGGGGGACTGTCCATGGCGGAAGACATGTGTAAGCTTACCGTCGGCCCCTATATGATGCACTTCAGCGGCTATCAGCCGGGGAACACGCAAGAGAAGCAATTCTGCGAGGATATTCCAGCGACCGGTCAAACCATCGTGGTGCTCGATTATGTCGAGCAGGAACTTCGTGCTCTTCCCACAGAGGTTCGGATTATCAGGGACACTGGTTCGGAGCAGAATCTTGATGCGGATACGGTGTTGCATTTGCCCGCCAAGGTCTATCCAAGCGGCTCGGTCGACTTCACCTACACATTTGACAAGCCTGGGAAATTCGTCGGTCTAGTGACGGTTGGTGAGCAGCAAAAACATGTGTCGCGGTTTCCCTTTTCAGTCGGCGAGCCGAAGTCTTGGACGAAATATCTCTATTCGATTTACATCGTCCCGGTCCTTGCGCTCATCATTGTCTTGGCCATTGTCTTTTTCTTTCGCGATCGCCGAAAATCATCTGAAGTTGCCGCTTCGTGATCTGTACGGTACCGGTGGTGATTGCGCCCGCCGGGCTGTGTGTTGACGAAGAGAAGAAGTATGCTCAGAAAATGAGGAATGCCATGATGTCTTTTAGATTTCTGATTCGAGCCGGGGCATGCGTCATAATGCTGGCGATTGGCGCCCCCTTGACGGCAATGGCCCAGCATGGACATGAGTTGGCGACGAATACCTGTGTGGTCCAGGCCGGACCCTATAAAATGTATTTCAACAGTTATCAGCCTGATGCATTCTACGACAGGCAGTTCTGCAAAGAACTGCCTGGAACTGGGAACACAGTGTTGGTGTTCGATTTTGTCGAGCAGGAACTTCGTTCCATGCCGGTTGAGATTCGGATTATCAAAGACACGGGTGCGGAGCAAAATCTTGAGTCGGTTACCGTCGTGCATTTCCCCCCGAAGGTCTATCCAGCCGGTTCGATCGATGTGAAGTACAACTTTGATACACCCGGCAAGTTCGTCGGCCTGATCTCGATCGGCGATAAACCGGAGCAGCTGTCCCGGTTTTCGTTCTCGATCGGCCAAACGGACGCCATGTCGCACCTCTCGCACTACATCATGGTCATCGTCCCGCTCGTAGTCGCCATCGGCTTTGTGGTGTTCTACGCGCTCCGCGATCGCCGTAAGCCTTCGCAGGCTTCCGTGTCTTCGTAGAATTGCCCTCTGGATTCGTTCACGTGCCGCGTCGCGATGGGACGACCGAATGGTTCGGCTGCAAGGTCTGTCAAAAAGCCGGAGATGAGGAGCAATGATGAGAGGGCTATCGGCGGTTCATAGGTTCATGCGTATTGCCCTGATTCCTGCGGTGATGGCGATGGCGCTGATCTCAGTCGTCCCTTCGGCGTCGGCGCATTCGATGTTGGTGAAAGCCGAGCCGCCTCGCCGGGCCGTTCTTGCCAAGGCTCCGGTACAGGTGCGGCTATGGTTCAACGAGGAAATCGAGGGCGACTATGCGTCGCTGGTGGTGCTCGACGCCGAAAAGCATCCGGTCACCGAGACCAAGCCTCAATTGGCGCAGGACGACCCCAAATCTATCGTGCTTCCTCTGCCGGAACTCACGGCGGGAAAGTATTCGGTCAAATTTCGCGTGTTGTCGGTGGATGGTCACGTGGTGGAGTCGTCATTTGACTTCACCGTGAAGGGCAAAGTGCACGGGAAATGATCGAGCCCCTTGGCGCGCTATTTCGCTTCCTACAGCTTGCCTCCAACATGCTAGTGCTCGGCGGTTGCGTATTTCTGGCGATCGCCGAAGACAAGAGCGCTCTCTCTAAGAATCTATGGTTGACGCGCCTGAAGAAGGCGCTTCCGTGGCTGGCTGTCACGCTGCTTCTTGGACTGCTTGGGTTGCTGGCTACCACGACGGCTCAAGCCACTGGTATTGCCGACAATGTCTGGCGTCCTGGCGCATGGCTGGAGTTTATTCAGAAAACCCGTATCGGGCTCATTTGGACAGCCCGTGAAACTTGCGCATTGCTGGTTCTTGGAGTTGCCTTGTATGTTCGGGTTTCGCCCGGCGCGCAATGGCGCTATGCTGCATGCGCGTCGGCTGCTGCGCTCACGTTGGCCGTAGGGTCGTTTGCCAGCCACCCTGCCGCTGAAGAACAGTCCATTCTCGCCATCCTGCCCTATACAGCGCATCTCATTTTGGCCGGCGTCTGGTTCGGCGCGTTGCCCGGCGTCCTCGCCGTACTCTTTGCCGCCAGCGGGAATTCCGCTACCCCTGCTGCGAACTCATCGGATATCAGGTCCGTCAAACAGTTCTCAGTCATCGCCCTGCCGATGATGGTCGCTATTGTAGTGACCGGTCTCTTGGTTGCGGATCGCATGGTCGGTACGAATTATGCTGCGCTGTTCGCGACAAAATACGGCTGGCTTCTGAATGCGAAAGTCGCGCTGCTGGTGGTCGTGCTCGCGATCGCTGCGCGCGCCCATTTTGTCTGGCTTCCCTCACTGGACCAGGATTCCAAGTCGGCTCAAGCCGGGACGCACAAGCTTCGAAGATGGCTGCGTATCGAATTGGTGGTCGCATCGCTGTTGGTCTTCGTCGCGACCTTGTTGGCCAATACCATTCCGGCCAAACACGACGTCATCGAGTATTGGCCCTATCCGTTCCGGTTCTCTATCGACGCGACTTGGAGCGATTGGCTGGTACAGACTCTCGTCTTGGCTGGGGTCATGTTCCTTGTCGTGGCAGCCGGACT
>SXPO01000271.1 GCA_005793285.1 Nitrospiraceae bacterium | reverse complement strand
CCGGAAACACTGATCCAAACGTTCCAACAGCACCCGCTCGGCTGAATGCTGCTGAAGCGGTCCGATCGCCCGCTGAATATCCTGCACCTGTCCCCACACGATCTGATCACCGACGAACTGGCCTTTCAGCTGACTCAGAAAATCAAGACGTCGATGCCGATCGATCAAGTCCGTATCGGCAATCGTATCGGCGGCGCGAGCGAAGAGATAGGCAAGGCTGACTTGATCCCGGACATCCACCGGCACCACGGCCAGCGTCGTATAGAACAACCGGGAGACCTGCTTGAGGAGATCGCGAAGCAACTCCTGTTTGGAAAGATCTGTGCTCGTGATCACACCTACTCGACGTCGAGAGTGCCTTCCATTCCCTTCTCCCGGTGACTCGGAAAGGGCCACAGCCGTTTATCGCAATAGATCGGAAACATCCCCGGCTGAGTGGGTGTAAACGTGAGCACTGCCGTCTTGCCCGCGCCGACCTCTGTCTGGACGGCAAGCGCATCGATGATGAAATTATGCGGCGTCAGCATCGTGATACTCGTCAATGTCACTTCCACCGGTTTTCCGGCTTCGACGATCACCTGGGACGGTCGAAAAGCGTAGCTATCGAGAATGGCGCTCATCCGCTGGACTCCATCAGGCCCTATCGGCACTCGCCACGGACTGCCAGGCGGCCCCGCGTCGACGGCCAACACCTCCGCCGTGAGCCACAGCACAGACCACCCCACCAAGAAGAGAAGCAACGACCTAGAATGCGTCATCAATGAGAAACTTCTAACAGGAAGATCGGGAAGGGGTCAATGTGGCCTCAATCTCCAAGCTGTAGACGCCTTGACTTCCGGCGGCGCGGCCTTACTTCTGATGCCACGGGGCGGAGGTGTAAGACTTGTATCTCGATCAGGCAGTTTGTGTATAATAACGGCACCTCAGTGATTTATCTTACCTGAGGCGAAGACTGGTCTTCTAAGGAGGCGTTCGATGAAATGGATGAAGGGCATGGGTCTGTTGCTGATCTCCAACATTCTCATCATGATCACACTGTCGCTGACCGTACCGATTGTGATCAACGTGATTCTACCGATGTTTGGAATCGACGTGCGGGGCTCGGTCGATCTGTCGACGTTGGTATGGGCCGCGATGTTCGGATTCGGCGGCGCATTCATCAGCTTGGCATTCTCAAAACAGATGGCGCGCGCCATGCTCGATTGCCAGCAAATCACTCAACCCCGTTCGCGCGCCGAGCAGATTATCTATGGCTCCGTGCAGGAAATCGCCCAGCGGCTGCAGATCACCATGCCCGAAGTCTGGATCTACGATGCTCCCGATCCCAACGCCTTCGCGACCGGGCCCAGCAAAAACAACTCCATGGTGGCGGTCTCCACCGGCCTCTTGCAGAATCTCCGCGAAGATGAGGTCAAAGCGGTGCTCGCCCATGAAATGGGGCACGTCTACAACGGCGACATGTTTGCCACCACCGTGTTAGCCGGACTGATGAATACCTTCGTCTACTATATCGCCATGTGGGTACGCCGCTTCTTCGCGGAACGGGATCAGGCCGCGCTCGGATTCGGCTTGTCGTTCGTCATTCAGATCATCGTCAGCATCCTGGCATCGATCGTGATCAGCTGGTTCTCACGCCAGCGCGAATACGGCGCCGATGCATTTGCCGCCAAGGTATACGGGAAAGAGTCCATGATTTCGGCGCTCCGCGCGATCGATCGATGGGTCAGTCAGACCCAATTTCAGCACTCACCACAAGACGCACTGGCGACGATGAAGATCTCCGGACAAGCAGGCGGGGTCATGAGCCTGTTTTCTACTCACCCACCGATCGAAGCGCGTATTGCAGCCTTAGAACACCTCTAAGGACCGTTCTACGTCAGAAATGCCGGCGGGAAGAACCTCCCGCCGGCACGACTCCTGCGATTCCCCCTCATCCTTTTCGAACAAACGAAATATGGGCGCGATATTCGTGGATGGCCGCGCCAAGTGCGGCTGAACCCATCGGAATATTGGCATCCAGCGTGTCCTCAATGGCCGGATCGTCGATCTCGACATCATACCGATCCTGGACATTCGTCCTCACCGGACCAGCCGTGATCTCTCGGGGCATGAAGATTTCCTTCCACACTTCCTTTTCTACCAAACACACATCCCGGAATCGTTCGTACAGCAAGGCCAGTTTCTCCTGATCCGTCACCTTGACGCGAGAGTCCATCTCCATATTCCTCCGATCTATTTGCGGGATTGCCATCACTTCGGTTGCGCCGGTGTGCGCAGGGAATCCGCCTCAGTGACAGTGAAACGCATTGTTCCGACTTGATTCGCAGCATGAAACGGCTGTTGCCCCAACGGAGCGATAAACAGCTTCGCCACATACTGGCCCGGCGCCCATCGCACCCCGGACTTTTTTATTTCGAGATATCCGTACCGTTCATGGCCCGGTACTTCCAGCACATCCTTTCCCACGCCCTCATGGCTCAACGAGCCATCGGGCTGTTCGCGAAACCATTGCACCGCGAATTGCGCAGGATCTTCGAGCGGAGCCACTTCGAACACAATGTACACAACCGGCATCTCTGCTGAGAAAACGGCGCCAGGCTCGACCGGTCTCAGCCTGGGATCCTGGGCATACCATCCTGTTCGCCCAAAGGTATCCCATTCGATCTCATACCCTTTTGCCATTGTAATCCAGGTGAACAGCGACTGCGGCACCCCCTTCTGTTGCTCATCGAAGGACGGGCTCTGCGTCACTCCCACTTCGGTGGTGTCCTGCTCTTTCGGCATGAGAAGATCCTTCGCCTGGCTGGTTCGGAGAGCCACCATGCCGCTGCACAGCAGACTGATGGCAATCCAACTTCCTAAGCAACACACCAGCGGATGATGGTTCCACCTAGCCATGACCGCATCGTATCGGCGCGCCGGTGGCCGGTCAATCATCGAATGTCATTCTTGCCGTCTGGACCAGCTGTGATAGAGTGCTCTCTGATCTATTGCTACGACGGGCAGATTGTTATGCCGGACAGACCCTCATCAGTACCGCAGTCTGTAGAAACCGAGTTCGGTGATCGTTCGCAATCGGCCCGCTCGCTGGAACAGGAACCGGGGCGCCGATTCGGTATGCGCGATGGGCTCTTCCAGGCCGTCACACAAGGTGGAGGGGAACAGTACCTGTCCGCGTTTGCCCTTCTCGTCCATGCAACAGCATGGCATTTAAGCATCCTGTCCGCCATGCCGCAGCTATTAGGCGTCTGGGCGCAACTCGTCTCCGTAAAAGTGTCACATTGGTTCTCCAGCCGCAGAGCACAGATCTTCTGGGGCATCATCGGACAATCCGCCGCCTGGATTCCGATTCTAGCCCTGCCCTTATTGTGGCCCGATATGGGGCCTTGGCTGCTGATCGCCGGCGTCGCGCTGTACTTTACTTTCACCCATTTTACATCCCCGGCATGGAACAGTCTTATCACCGATCACCTCCACGCCAATGAACGAGGCATGTACTTCGCCCAGCGGTCACGGGTGATGGCCCTCACGAGCTTCTTGGCACTCGGTCTGGGCGGTGTATTATTGAGTATCTTTGAACATTGGCGCCTGCTCTGGGTCGGTTTTGCCATCATATTTTTCACTGCCGGCCTGAGCCGTAGCGCCTCCCTCCTATCCCTCGTAAAGGTGCGCGACCTCCCGCATTATGAATCGGCCGACAAACCAACGGGCTTCCGGGTGTTTGTTCGAACCGGTGTGTCGAAAGACTTTCGTCAGTTCCTGCTTTTTTCCAGTCTCATGCACCTGGCGGTGTTGATGACGGCGCCCTTCTTCGTGATTTATATGCTTCAAGACCTCCGGTTTGCCTATTGGGAATATGGCGTGTGGCTCGCAGCAGGTATTCTTGGCCAATTCGTCACACTCCCTGCCTGGGGCCAATTCGGCGATCGCTTTGGAAACAAAGCGCTCCTCACCTTTACCGGACTGCTGGTCCCCGTCCTGCCGATGTTCTACCT
>SXPO01000270.1 GCA_005793285.1 Nitrospiraceae bacterium | reverse complement strand
TACCGATATTGGGAAGGCACTCAGGAATTCGAGAGTCAGCGCCTATGGATGGATTGTCCCATCCTTCAATGCGAGCACGTCGCGTGATACGAACATCCCTTTGACGTACCCCATCGTTCCCAATAGTGCTCAGCTTTCCCAGGCTGTTTTTACTGTCGAGCGGGGTTTGGATACTGCGCAGACGAGTCGTCTCGATTGGGGATTTCGCTTCACTAATTTGTATGGAAACGATTATCGCTACACCGCCGCCAAAGGAATTTTCGGCGGTCAATTGCTCGACCGCAATCAACTATACGGGTATGACCCGATGGAGTTTTACGGACAAGTGTACGTTCCGTGGGTTGCTGAAGGAATGGTAGTAAAAGTCGGCCGGTTCATGTCACCGGCTGATATCGAAGCTCAGCTGGCGCCCAATAATTATCTCGTGACCCATTCGGTCATGTTCTCGTACGATCCTTTTACGTTCACGGGTATTCTCGCAGACGTCAGGCTCAACTCTCAATGGACAATCGAGCTCGGTGTTCATGGAGGGAATGATATGGCTGCGTGGTCGGAATCGGCTCAACCCAATGGTCATGCCATGGTCAAGTGGCTTTCCAAAGACAATAAGGATGCTGTCTGGGTCGGGGCTAATTCAGTGGGAACGGGAAAGTACAGCAAGGGACACGACAATCTGCAACACATGGTCGGTGTCTGGTCCCATCGGTTCAATGATACGTTCCACATGATGAGCGAAGCATACTATATCTATCAATTTGATGCTGCCAAAGGGGGGACCTGTATGTTGGGGCCAACTCGACGATTCGCATCGGGAGGCGGATGTGGCCCCACAATCCCGGGCCTTTCTGACTCAATCGGCGTCGTAAACTATTTCCAAGTCAAGCTGTCGGATAAAGACTATGTGACCATACGCAATGACGCGCTCGCTGATTTGAAAGGCCAAAGAACTGGTTTCAAGACGGTCTATTCCAGTCATACACTCGGGTGGTCCCACTGGCTATCCAATGAACTGATTGTGCGACCTGAAATACGTTACGATCACAGTTGGAGTCATGTGTCTCCATACGATAACGGAACCAGCAAAGATCAGTTTGTGTTTCTTACTGATGTCATCATCAAGTTCTAATCCAGCCTTGCTCTTCAGGACGACTTCCCATCTTTCGATCGGATGAGTTCCTCTGCGACCTTTCTGGCGAGATCTTCCAGCGCCGATTTCTTCGCCAGGGCGAGCGCCTGGCCGTCCTCTAAGAACCTGGCCGATCCTGCCAATGTGGAACGATCTTCTACCGTTTGTGTCGCATAGGGTCGTTCAGTTCGTGTATCCCACAAACTGCTGTGGATCATAAATAACGCGTCGCTCACGGTGCCCGGAGCCACATAGGCTCCAATCAGGGTGACATACCATGCGGCATAGCCATTGTTGTAGCGATCGACTGTCCCGACCCCTTCCACGATGAGTACGGCATCCGCGTTATAACGCGCGGCGGCCTGTCGGATCTTTGGGACATCGTATCCATGAATGGTCGAGTCCGCGAGGAGAAAGGTGTCCGCCACAATCCCTTCGTGCTGCAAGGGTGCTAGCCGTTTCAAGAGCGTATCCTTGTCCGAGTCCGTCCACCTGGCCAGCTGGATCTTGTGCCGGATCGGGATATCCTTCTCGACGAAATACAGGGCGAGTCGAAGCGGGTAGGATGGATTCGGCATGTCCGCCTGGGCAACCGCCGATGCCTGCTGAGCAGCCGGAATTTCTGCGATGCCTAATGTGGCGCGCATGGCGGCACGATCGAATTCGGCGCTGCCGGCGCAACCACCGGCCAGCAGTATGAGCAGCACTGTCCAGTAGAATATCATCGCGGGGGACCTTGAGAGGCGAGTCGCGTCTGCGAGACTGTTTCCAGCGCCAAGAATAATGCGTGCGTTCCGCTTCGGCCATGTCCCAGTGCGATGGCCCTACGATACAACTCGTGCGCCAGCGTAAGGCCTGGCAGGGTGAGCCCCATCCTCTGTGTGTCGTCCAGGGCGATCCCCATATCCTTGACGAAATGTTCGACAAAGAAGCCTGGATCGAAGTTCCGCCGGAGAATTTTTGGCGCTAAGTTGTCCAATGTCCAGCAAGCGGCGGCTCCGCTTCCGATCGATGTCAGCACATGGTTCAGGTTAAGCCCGGCTGTGTGGCCGTAGAGCAGGCTTTCACAGACGCCGATCATCGTGCCGGCGATGACGATTTGGCTGCAGAGTTTTGTCTGCTGCCCGGTGCCTGCTCCTCCCTGGTGCACGATGGTCTTTCCCAGCCGTTCAAACAAGGGACGAGCCCGGTCAACGGCGGCCGCTTCGCCGCCGATCATGATCGACAGCGCGGCCGTTCTGGCGCCAAGGTCTCCGCCGGACACCGGTGCATCGAGGGTCTGAAGCCCTCTGGCCGACGCAGCCTCGGCAATTTCACGGCTCAATGACGGGTCTGTCGATGTCATATCGATGAGGATCGAACCTGGTTTCGCGCAGGCGATCAGTCCATGCGGACCGAAGTAGACATCGCGGACGTCTGAGGGAAATCCCACCATGGTGAGGGTTGCGTCTGACAAGGCGCAGACTGCGCCAGGGCTGTCCGCCCAGACGGCTCCACGGTCGAGCAGCGGCTGGGCTTTTGATTTCGTGCGCGTATAGAGCGTGACGGGATAGCCGGCATCGAGGAGGTGCCCGCACATCGATGCGCCCATGACGCCGGTCCCGATCCAACCGACGGAGGTATGAGAAGGATGTATCAGTGTGGACATTGGTTCTACTCTATGATCGGGAGAATACGATCGGCGACCGCCTGGACAATCCCTTCTTCCTGCTCCGTGACCGCTTGGGGGCCGCGGAAGCTCAGATAATGATCTCCATGGCTGGGCGCTTGGATGGTGGCGCTCACTTCGACGCGATCTCCGTCTTCCACTTCTGGGTCGCGCACCACCGGGCTTCCGCAAATGCCCAGCACCGCCACGGGAATGGTGGCATCGCCGTTTTCCAGCCGAAAGAGATAGGCGCCGTAACAGACGGTTTCATTCGGCAGCTTGTATGGGGCGAGCGATTGTATGGTACGTACGGTGCCATGCAGAGTCACGTGTCGAAGGTGATAGACCAGAGGGTCGTCAAGGATGCGCTGGATGTCGGTCGGTTCTGCGGCCCACAGCGGGTTTGGCAAGGTTATTTCGAAGAGGATCAGAGGGAGGCCGATTTGAAGACTGAGCCGATGAAGCATGAAGCGAGCCGGTTCTGGTAGATGATGCGACCATTCTACCATCTTTCATCGCAGGATCGTCTCCACAGCTTTCTCTTCCCTTGGGCGGTCGTTATAATCCGCTTCCATTGGCCAGGAGGACAAGACATATCATGATGAATGATCGGCAACTTCAGGCGTTTATCAATGGGGCACGGCCGCGGTTTGAAGATCGGTTGGGGCAGATGGTGCAAGTGCCGTCGATCAGCATGGACCCTGCCCGTGCCGGTGATATACAGCGCATGGCGGCTCTTGCCGCGCAGTATCTGACGGATCTGGGAGCGGATGCGCAGATTGTGGAAACCGGCGGGTATCCCCTCGTCTCAGGGGGATGGACGACGGGCGCCCAGTATCCCACCGTTACGATCTATAACCATATGGATGTGCAGCCGGCGCAAGAGCCGGAGTGGAAACAGGACCCTTTTGTGTTTCGGAACGAGGGGGGAATCTATCGTGGGCGTGGAGCGACTGACGATAAGGGACCGGCGCTCGCGGCCTTGTTCGGCGCCCGGTTTGCGATTGAGCAGGGGGTGCCGATCAACATCCGATTCTTATGGGAACTGGAAGAGGAGATTGGAAGCCCGCATTTCGAGGCTGGACTCAGAAACCGTACGGCGATTCCGCGACCGGATTCCGTCGTCGTGTCGGATACGATCTGGATTGCAAGCGGTCGTCCCGCAATGCCCTACGGTCTGCGCGGTTTGCTGGGTGTGCGGCTGACATTGCAGACGGGGGCGAAGGATGCCCATTCTGGGCTCACCGGTGGAGCTGCTCGTAATCCATTAGCAGAGCTGATGGAGGTGGCGAATGCCTGCCTCGATGCCAAGACCGGCACCGTGAAGATCCCGGGGTTTTATGACGAGGTGATTGAGCCGACGAAGGCAGAGATCAAGAGTTTCCTCAAGTCTGGTTTCCAAGTACATCGGTTTAAGGCCGCCTACGGATTGCAGGCCCTTCGCACCCAGGATCCTGCCGATGTGATGCGGCGTATCTGGGCTGCGCCGACCTTTGAAATTCACGGCCTGACCGGCGGGTATCACGGTCCCGGGGTGAAGACCGTGGTGCCAAGCAAGGGCGAACTCAAAGTCAGCATGCGTCTGGTGCCGAACCAGAAACCGGAACAGGTTTTTGTCCTTCTCAAAAAGTACATTGCCAAGGTGAACCCAAGGGTAAAGGTAGAACGGGAAGGGATGTTGCAGCCGTTCCGAGGGTTGTTCAATGGGCCCTATGTGGAGGCAGTGTCGCAGGCGGTGAAAGAGGGATTCGGCAAAGAGCCTGCTTTTGTCCGAGAGGGGGGCTCGATCGGGGCGGTGGTGACGATGCAGAAGGCCTGGAAGGTTCCGATTCTCTTCATGGGCCTGAGTTTGCCGGAGCATGGCTATCATGCCCCGAATGAGTATTTCGATTGGGGCCAGGCTTCTGGAGGGATGAAAGCCTTTGCCCATTATTTTTCAGAGTTAGGGAAGATGGGAAAACAAGAGGACTTGAGCGGGGTAAGATTGCAAAGGAAGCGTAGCTAGAGCCGGGAGTGCCGGTGTGTGCACATTTTTGTGACAAACGGCAGCGGTTGTCGCTTTTCGGCAACAGTATTTGAGCCATGTGCGAATGAGCAGGAAATATTCTGATCTAACTATTTGAAAACAATTGGCATGTCAATTGTTTGGCGAATCAGATAGGGCACAGATTTTGCTGAATATTTCGCTGATCTGCTTTATGAGGTCGTAATTCATGTGCCTGCGGAGTTGTCTATTGGATGATTTCTCAGGTATCGTTTCCCCCTATGGGAACTAACCAGCAGGATATTTGGGTCGTGATGGTCACAGTCCCTAATCAAGAAGAAGCCGATAAAATTGTGGAGCAGACGGTAGGCTCTCACCAGGCTGCTTGTGCGACAACGATTCCTCTGGTGCATTCAACCTACTGGTGGGAAGGAAAGTTAGTGAAAGAGCAGGAAACCATGGTTCTTTTCAAGACTACGGCCG
>SXPO01000038.1 GCA_005793285.1 Nitrospiraceae bacterium | reverse complement strand
CGCCCGACGACGTTGAAACCGATGTACATGCGGCGTTTCACATGCTCGCGGCTGATACGGAGCGGTCCTTCGCGCATCTCGATCGTAGCGAGGTCGCTCATCGGGATCAGAGCGCCGGACGCGGACTTCACCCGAATCTCGCCGATCGTGCCGATGCTGTTACGGGCAGCCTCGGGAAACCGAAGCGTCAATTGAAAGCGCCGCTCGCCTTCGTAAACTTGGGTGGCAGGCCTGCCGCCGATGGCGGTGGTGATGATCTCCTGCACATCGGCCACGTTGATGCCGAAACGGGCAATCTTCTGACGGTCGATATCGACCGTTAGGTAGGGCTGGCCAGCGAGCTGCTCGACTTTAATATCTTTGACGCCATCGATCTGTTGCATCAAGGAGGCGATCTCCTCCGCCTTGTCGTGCAGCACCTCGAGATCATCCCCGAAGAGCTTGATCGCACATTCGGTCCTGATGCCGGAGATCAGCTCGTCCACCCGTTCCTGAATCGGCTGGCTCATCAGGACGGAAATGCCGGGGATCTCCGCCAGTTTTTTCCGGATGGCGTCGGTCAATTGGGACTGAGTGGCCGCCGTCGTCCATGTGCTCCGATCGTTCAAGGACACGGTCGGGTCGCTCTCATTCGGCTCTTCCGGCCCATAGGCGATATCCGGCCTCCCGATCCTGCTCACGGCCATCCTCACTTCTGGAAACTCCAGCATCGCCTTATGGGCTTGCTTCTCCATCTCGATGGACTCCGGCAGCGAGACGCTGGGAAGCCGCACAATCTGAGGCGTCAGCGCCCCTTCTTCCAGAAGAGGAATAAACTCCCTCCCGACCAACGGCACAAGCGCAAGACTACCCAGCACGATCGCCGTCGAACCGGTCAGGACGAGGCGGCGATGCCGGAGCGTCCAGTACAACACCGGCACATAGCGCTGCTTCATCCACAGCGTCAGGCGCGTCTCCTCCGGATGGTCTCCGCGCAAAAGGAGAGAAGCCAGGACCGGCGAGAGGGTAAGTGTGACCACGACCGACGCCAGGAGCGCAATCACCAGCGTATAGGCCAGCGGCGCAAACATCTTCCCTTCCATGCCATGAAGCGTCATGAGCGGCAGGAAGACGACGCTGATGATGAGAATCCCGAAGAGGATCGGCCGGCCCACTTCTTTCGTGGCATGGAGGATCACCTCCATCTTGCTCTTCCTCGTCGCGCCGTGGTTCTGAGCCAGGTGCCGATAGACATTTTCCACCACGACCAGCGACCCGTCTGCGATCTCGCCGATGGCGATAGCCAGCCCGCCAAGCGTCATCAAGTTGGCCGACAACCCGAACCACGCCATCATGATGAACGTAATCAGGGGGGTCACGATGAGCGTGGCCGTCACGACGACAGCGCTGCGAACGTGGCCCAGGAAGAAAAAAAAGACGAAGACCACCAGCACGATTCCCTCGAGCAACGCATCCCGCACCGTCTCAATGGCCGCCGTGACCAACTCGATGCGATCGTAGAACGGCAGAATCTTCGTGCCGGCCGGGAGGAGATGATTCTGCTGCAGGTCCTCCACCTTGGCCTTGACCGCTTCGACCACCTGGCGCGCATTGCCCCCGCGAATCATAAGCACGGTGCCGGCCACGACCTCCCGCTCCCCGTTGAGCACCACCGCCCCATGGCGAACCGCGTGGCCGATACGGACTTCCGCGACATCGCGCACGAAGACCGGCGTGCCGCCGGACTCCTTCACGATGATGGACTCAATATCGCCCAGGGTCTTGATCAATCCCAGCCCGCGCACGATCGCGCGTTCCGCATGGCGCTCCAGCACGTTGCCGCCGGCATTGGCATTGTTCTTCGCCACCGCCCCGTAGATATCGTGGAGCGTCAGATCGTATTTGCGGAGCCTAACCGGATCGACCAGGACTTGATACTGTTTCACGAACCCGCCCATGCCGTTCACATCGATCACGCCCGGCACGCTCTTGAGCAGCGGACGCAGGACCCAATCCTGCAGCGTACGCTGCTCCGTCAGCTCCGTCTCGATGACCTTCTGGTCGGTCGCCGACGTATGAGGCCCTTCGACATAATATTGATAGACCTCACCGAGCCCAGTGCTCACAGGGGCCATCACCGGGTCGAGCCCCTCGGGTAAACGCTCTTTCGCGGACATGATCCGCTCAAGCACCAACTGGCGGGCGAAATAAATATCGACATCGTCGTTGAACACGACCGTGATCTGCGAGAGGGCAAATTTGGAGAGGGAGCGGATCTCCGCCAGCCCAGGCAGGCCGGTCATCTGGAGTTCAAGCGGATAGGTGATGAATCGTTCGACTTCGGCCGGCGAGAGACCCGGTGCGTCCGTCAGCACCTGCACCTGGATGTTCGTCACGTCCGGGTAGGCATCGATCGGAATCGCCTGAAAGGCGAAGACTCCGGCAACCGACAAAAGACAGGCCAGACCCAGAACCAGGATTCGTTGCCGCAGCGAAAATTCCAACAGAGACGCGATCATAGCGCCGGTTCAGTCTTGTGCCGTTCCATTTCAGACTTGAGGACAAACGATCCCTTCGTGACGACCTCCTCGCCTTCACGCACCCCCTCCAGCACCGTCACCACCTCTCCCTGCTCGCTTCCCAGCGTAACCGTTCGCACATCGAATTCGTGCGCGCTTCGCCGAACGAAGAGGATCTTGCCCGCCGGCCCGTTTTGGACGGCCACGAGCGGCACGGTCAGAGCATCCGGAGTCGGCGCCGCATAGACACGGACGGTGGCGAACATTTCCGGCTTCAGCAATCGATCAGGATTCGCCACCGTCACCCGCAGGCGCATCGTGCGGGTGGCCGAATCGAGCACATCGCTGATATAGGTGATCGTGCCGGGAAAGATGGCATGAGGATAAGCGGACACGACGACATCGACCCTCTGCTCCTTGCGGATAAACTGCACGTCCTTCTCCGGCACATTGCCAAACACCCATACATCCGAAAGATCCGCCACGGTAAAGAACTTCTGGTTCGTCTCGACCACCTCGCCCCTGGTGATATTACGCATGATGACCCGGCCGTCGAACGGCGCGCGTAACGGCACATCCGCCTTGATCGTATGCTCGTGGTCCAGCCGCTCGATTTCCTGTTTGGGCACTCCGAGCAGTTCCAGCCGATTTCTCGTCTCGCGGGCCTCGGCCCGCGCCGTTTTCATCTCCGCCTCGCGCCGCTGCACCTCGGCCAGACTTACCGCCTTATGTTCATGCAGATCCCTGGCTCGCTCATAGGCCAATTCCGCTTCATGCAGTCTTGCCGCAGCTTTTAAATACGCCCCCTCCGCTACACCAAGGTCCGTGCTGTGAAGCAAGGCCAGCAAGGTGTCTTTTTTCACATCTTGCCCGACATCCACATGGACCTTCACCACTCGGCCCCTGATAAGGGTGGTCACCTCAGCCAATTCATTTTCGTTGGATTGGACGGTGGCGGGAAACTCCCGCGGCACGTGCAACTGCCCACGGGCAACCGGCGCCACCTCAATGACCGTCCACGCGAGTTCTTCAGGCGTAAGACGGAGCACCCCTAGCCTGTCAGCCACAACGGCCTTCTTGGCCTCGGGGGCTCGGTCGGGAGTTCTCTCGCAAGCAGCCAACGTAGCGAGGGCCACGGTAGCGAAGAGAAGGAAGCTGACAGATTTATTCAACATTCTGCGAGATGCTCCTAGCCTCATTGTCTGCAACTGGAAGATCCAGCAGGAGCCGTGCCGCGGAAAATTCGCGAATCTACGGGAAAAGAATAGACGATCTAGAAGTATTTTGCCAGGGTACAGAGAGAGGACCGCGGTAAAAGGCGACAGAGAAATCAGTGAGGTGACAAACTGACAGGAGCCGACTGTCGAACGAGGAGATGACCTATGCTACCGGGAATGACCCTCCTGGCCTGAGCGGGACAACGCGGAGAACGCACCGATCGTGAGCAACGCGCCGGTGAAGGCCGCCGCCATATCCTTCTGCGCATCCCACTCGTCCCCTTGCATTCCCAGATAAGTACTCCCCAATTCAGGGCTCACAACCGTCGCCACAACCGCTTCCGCGATTTCAAAGAAACCGCTCTGGGCCAGGATGACTGTGAGGGACACGGGACAGGTACTCACCCACACTGCAGTGGTCGTCTGGATGACCATCTTAGCCGATTGCGGGGAACACTCACGCAATGGAGGAAAAAACACTCTACACGCCGCATGCTGCGTCCTGCGACCCCAAAAACCTAAAACAGGAACCGATTGCCGTGCTCCATACAATGATGGGATTCGGCCTCCAAATTCGACTTCCTCATCGTAGGGCCGCACAGCCGTCAAAGAATGAACCGTTTCCTGCTCGGCAACATGGCGCCGAGCATCGCCCATCAAACAGCCTGCCAGTGCTGATCGTCCATTAACAAAAAACAAGCGCGAGGCGCAAAGACATCACTCTCACTGCAGCCTTCCACGTTCACCGTTCTGAACTCAGTGACTCGCCCGTCTGCCCTGCCTCCCAGTGCGGAAAGAGGCAACAGTGTCTCCCTGACGCTCTGCCCCGTAATGCCCCAGTGACATTCGGATGAAGTCCAGATCCCTCAACGAGACTGCCCTACAAATGCGGGATTGCCACGACCGCTTCGTCAATCACCGCCTGGCATTACCAATGCATCCAAAACCGATACGGCATGAATCGAAGAATACAGGGCTTGTGCTGATTATCAAGGACCTGTCATGATTTTTCACGACCGTGCTCATGCTGGCGTGATGCTAGCCAAAGAGCTAGGTGTCTACCGGGGCGACCCAAACGCCCTGATTCTAGCCCTTCCGGGCGGCGGCGTGGTTGTCGGCTACGAATTGAGCATAACGCTCCACCTGCCGATGAGTATCTTTCTCACGCGCAAACTCCGCACCACAAATAATCAAGACTGTGCGATTGGAGCTGTCAGCGAGACAGGTGCCCTCTACGTGAATCAGAACGCGTTCGACATCTATCATCTGTCCAGCGAAGATGTCGACGAGCTAGCCCTGGGAGAAGAAGGGGAACTCAAGCGCCAGAAAACGCTTTATCGCCAAGGCCGCCCACTCCCTCCTCTAGCTAACCGTACGGTTATCCTGGTTGACGACGGCATCACCACAGGAACGACCATCTTCGCGGCGATCAAGTCCATGGCCGCACTCGCTCCGCGCCGTGTGATTGTCGCCATTCCTGTCGCACCGTCATCCATAAAGGCGCGCCTACATCCACTAGTCGACCAATGTGTGATCCTCACAAGATCAGAACCCTTTTCGACCGTCGGGTCCCTTTATACAGAGTTTGAGCCAGTGGCAGATTCCCAGGTATTGACGCTGCTAGAAACAGCGCATCGTGAATGCGCCAAACTAGCATCTTCATCTTGGATATAATGCGAAAGAGCAGGGAGACAGCTCGGACAATGAAAATCGTAACGGGCGTCGATTGGTCAGACGAAGCCTTTGCCGCAGTGAAACAAATCGGCTTGTTCTACCGCCCAGACGAAGTCGTCCTCGTCCATGGCGTAGACCTGGGCATGTTCCACTACCCAATCGTGGCCGAAGCCGCCAACATCCAAGGATACGACGAATTCCGCCATGCCTTGCTAGAGGCCGGTCGTCAGGCTGTTGAACATTGTTGCACCCTGCTATCGACGGATATTCCTTCCGTCAAAACGCGCGTCGACGTGCAACCGCCTGCCTCCTTCATTCTCGACACCGCCGCATCGGCGAAGGCCGATCTGGTCGCCGTGGGTACGCACGATCACAACCGGATCACGGAAGTCTTTGCCGGCAGTATCTCACACCACGTGCTTCTCCATGCCACGCTACCGACCGTGATCGTAAAGGGCAGCGCGCGACCCATCTCCCGCATCCTCATGGCCGTGGAGGGCCGCGAGGATGCAATCCGTTTACAGCAATGGCTAACCGCACACCCCTTCAAGAATCCCGTCGCCGTCACTGTCTTCTCAGTCGTCCCCTCGCTCCACGTGGTCGAACCCCATATGTTAATCGGACTCGCTGGCTGGTCTGAACAACAGAAGCAGCAGGCCGAACAGGTGGTAAAGGACACGGCCCTGGCGTTAACCAGCGTCCACTTCATCGTCACGAGTGAGGTTCGCCTGGGCGATCCCGTCACAACAGTGTGCGAGGCTGGAGTCGCCTACGACCTAATTGTAATCGGCTCCCATGGACGCAAGGGATTCAATCGATTCTTGATGGGCAGCGTGTCGCATGGCATCGTGCATCGGGCTAGCTGCTCCGTGCTCGTCGTGCGCTGACCGCCCAATGATTGTACAATCAACGATCCTCAACACTTCATACATGAAGAGGTTTAGAATATGAACATTCCAGTGATACTGAGCGCGCTGGTACTGACGATGGGATGCAGCGCATGGGTTGCCGCACACACAGGTCGCGGGAATACTCAAGTAGGCCGGACGGTCTATGAAAGTAATTGTTTGCGCTGCCACGGTGAAAAATTAGACGAAAACGGATCGGATGGCCAATACCTAATCGTACGACCCATGAACCTCCAGTCCCCCGCCTCGCGCGCGAAAACCGATTGGGAACTCTTGATCACCATCTCGCACGGCGCAGCCTTCACGCCCATGCATGGGTTCCGAGGAAAGTTGACGGACCAGCAAATGTTGGATGTCCTAGCCTATGTGCGGATGATGGCACCGTTCGATCAACTCAATTAACGTTCTGCGTGGCGATGAAGTCATGATCGCACACCAGTTCTCCGCTTGAACACTTCTCCCTACCACCCTGGTCTTCCCACTTAACAGCGCCGCTATTCCCACGATGCGACTTGCGGTCTTGGCTCCCTGTTCCCTCAACAATAAAAACGAATGGCTCGCATTGGTTATGTCCTCAAGGCCACCCGAGTCTCCCTCGCTTGTGCGCAGCCTATGCAGACTGGCGCCGCAGGGAGCACCTCCAATCTAGACTGAGAAATATCCTCGCCACATTGCTCGCACCGGCCATATCGCCCCGCCTCCAGCTTGACGAGCGCCCGATCGATCGCCTCAATCTCGGCCCTCATCCGCTCATCCAGACGGTCGAGCAGCTGAACCATTTTTTCCCCCTGCCCTCGTTCCTCCACCTCGCTTTCAACGTCGGTTTCCAGCCAAAGCAACTCCTCTTCCGTCTGGGCAACCTGACAAAACAGATCACGCCGTTGAGCAAGTAACTTTTTTCGAATGTCGGCAACCGTACACATCACAACAGCCTCCACGCCCTGACAACGTTAGCCACAGCACTTGTCCATTTTTTCCTTTATTGCCTCTCGTCCTACCTTCACTGCTGCCTCGACATCGGCCGCCTTCTCCGCGACGAAATGTTTCCCTCGCTCAATAGTATCATCGAGGGTGGCTCTCGCCTCCCTTGCCCTCTCCAGAACTTCTTCCTCAGCTCTCCTAGCATAGCCTTTCAATGCCCGGCGCGTCTCTTCCCCGGACTTCGGAGCGAGCAAAAAACCCGCCACCACTCCAGCTATCGCTCCCCCTAAGAATGCCAGCGCAACCGACGGTCCCGAACATTTGCTCTCGTGATTGTCCATGATCATTCCTCCTTAAATAACAAGGTCCTCTTTATATGAGAAGCGAAAACCGTGCCCAAAAAGCAGAAATAGCACGGGCCCGATTACTCTGATTTTTCAAAATATTAGGAACCACACGAAAAGAAAAATCCAGTCTCCTGAGGCAGTCTAGGTCTCACGAAAATAAGACCTGGCGCAAAAAGCAGCAAGCCCGCATGATCCATCTCGCCTTCAACACTTGGTATAGTTTGCGCAACAAGCCTACTGATTATTGCAAGTCGATGTAAAAGTGGCCTACATGTCTGAATAGACAGGCTTGGTCGAAAATCACCAGAATATGCTAGAGATGGACGTGACGTTTCTTCGAAAACCCTTCACGCCTAATGATGCCATAACGCACACGATTCGCAACGTATTGGATGCACCTCTGCCCTCGTAAGGGCCATCGCCACCAACCTCAATACAACAGACTCCTATCCCATTCCTCCACAACCCTGATGCAGTCTGGCATACCCTTGATGGTCGCACCGCCACAAGGTCTACAGCCTTTATCCGTCTCACCGCCGCATAGGCCTCGCAGACTCAGGATAAGGATGCGATCGACACCTCCCTTGCATCCAAACACCATGGCTTCACTCCATAGCCAGAGAATGACATCGTGCCCTTGCTCCTTCGTGGCCATGAACGGCACTCTCGCCAGGATGGGATCGCCCACACT
>SXPO01000269.1 GCA_005793285.1 Nitrospiraceae bacterium | reverse complement strand
GCGGCTATGGTCGGATATGGGCCACAAGTGGCCTATGCCAATTTGGTTCTGCGGGTCCATGGCCTGCGGTTGGACAAGGCCCATACCTTCACCAACTGGAGCGCCCGCCCGCTGTCGCAAGAGCAATTGGCCTACGCGCTCGAAGACGTGACCTTTCTGCTCGCCATTCATGACCATCTGCATGCGCGCCTGTCAAAGTTGGGCCGGCTCGATTGGGTCGGTGAGGAGTTTGCTCGTTTAGAAGAGGCTGTGGGAGACACACGCCGGGAGCCCCAGGAACGGTACCAGCGCGTGCGAGGGTGGGACCAGCTTAAGCCAAAATTTGCCGCCGTCCTTCGGGAGTTGGCTGCCTGGCGTGAAGGAGAGGCTAAGCGCCGCAATGTTCCGCGAGGCCGGGTAATGCGGGACGAAGTGTTGCTTCAGTTGGCGCGGCATCCTCCGCGCCACATCCAAGAGTTGCGCGCGGTGCGTGGTCTACATGGATCAGAAGCTGATCGCAACGGTGAATCGCTACTGGAGATTATCTGCACGGCGCTCGCGCTCCCTCCCTCGGCCTGGCCTGAGGTTCCGAAAGACCGGAAGCCTGAACCGGAGTCCGTCGGCCTGGTTGAACTGCTGCAGGCGGTGTTGAAGGCGCGCGCCACAGAAGCGGAGATTGCGCCGACCCTGTTGGCCACGACGGCGGATCTCCAAGCATTGGTCGATGCCAAAACGAATCGCGAGACGCTCGATCTTCCGATTTTGAAAGGGTGGCGGCGGCTGTTGTTAGGAGAGCTGCTCCTTGATGTGCTGGATGGAAAACGTGCCCTCATGGTCGATCCTAAGTCCGGGACCATTGCCTGGTCGCCGCCCTTTTCTTGATCCCTGGCGGGATCATTGGGGGGCGCTACAACAGTGTCTCAATAGACTCCGCCGGCCTGGCCAGCATGGCCTGCTCGCCTTTTTCCACAATCGGCCGTTGAATCAAATCCGGGTGTTTCACCATCAGATCGAGCAGCGCATCATCCGATAAGGATTGCTTTGCCAGGCCGAGTTCTTTGTAGATGTCTTCCTTCGTGCGCAGCACGTCTTTGGGAGAGAGTCCGACCTTTTTCAAGAGGCTTTTCAGCTGCCCTTTGGTGAAGGGCTGCTCATAATAGTTGACTGCTTTGAAGGGCTTTCCGCTATCCTTCAACCGCCGCACTGCCTCACGGCAGGTAGAACAGGTGGGCTTCTGATAGATCGTAATGTCGGCCATAGAGACTCCTGGGTGATCGGTCTGCCTTGACGATTTTTTTCACGCTGTGCTAGGTCTTAGAGTCATGTGTCTTTGCTGGATCACGGTATGCCGTTAGCAGGAACAAGTTCGTCCGGTCAGTATTCTTGCGCCACTGCGTCTCAGCATACGCTGAAAGATCTCCGCATCAAACGCAAGGGCCAGCCGGTCGTGGTCCTTGGCCATTTGCTGGATCGCAAAGGCCAGGAAGCGGCCTTTGAAGTCTTCAACGACCGGATCGCCCTTGTCAAGTTCAGCGACGGTGGAATGTTGGGCTACGACCCGATTGAACTCTTGCTCCCTACCGAGATCGACGACAAGGGCATCGCCTATTTTGAAATCCGTCCCTGCCGCACTTGTGCGCTTCTGTTTCCGCTGACCCTCGAAGAGGCAGAGGCGGAGGAAGAGCCGTCGCAATGCCTGGATTGCCGAAACTAGTCGATAAGCGGGGCCAGATCCAACGCTTTTCTCAGCAAGCAATCTCCCGCAAATCCCTGCAGTGCCATCGGGAGCATAGCGCTATCGATCACGCGTACTGCGATGACGCGGAACCCCTCCGGGACTTTCTGCCCCTCCAGCTTCATCGCGTGGCAGACTTCAAGCTTTTTCCAGATCAGATTAGCCAGAATGTGGTCTGATGCCAGCAGGGTCATGTCTGTCACCGTTCCCTCGATTGCCACCTTCGCCGGTATCCGTGACGTATCTTTTGGCGGCTCGCTGACGACGGCGAATGCCAGGGTTTCCTCATTAGCCAAAGCGGACGGCGGCCTATCTATCCCGGTGATTAGTGCGAGCAGACAGCACAGGCTGATAGCCGCTCGTATTGTCCACTGATGTAACACCGTAGAGGTCGGCGGGGCATGCATGGTTCTCTTCTTTCTTGCGGATGAGTATGCCAAGCACGATGGTTCATTTCAAGGATGGCGCAGCCATTGTTGTCCCGTTCATGGTAGGCTCTCACCAGTAGGACAACAGCTCTCATCCCACTTCATCGAGAGGTACGATCATGCCCCATGATTTTATGCCAGGATTAGCCGGCGTTCCTGCTGCCACGTCGTCGATCAGCGATGTCGACGGGCAACGAGGCATTCTTGAGTATCGTGGCATCAGGGTAGAGGAACTGTGCGCGAAGTCATCCTATCTCGAAACCGCCTATCTGCTGCTTTTCGGGCACTTGCCGACCGCGAGTGAGTATCAACGATGGGCGAACGACGTCACGCATCATCGGCGCATCAAATTTCGTATCACCGACTTGATGAAATGTCTGCCTGAGCAGGGGCATGCCATGGACGCGCTGCAAGCAGCAGTGGCGGCGCTGGGTATGTTCTATCCGGGCCGAAACGTGAAAGATGTCGAGAATAACTACTGGAGCGCCGTACGGTTGGTCGCGAAGCTGCCGACCATTGTGGCAGCCTGGGCCAGGCTGCGGCATGGCGATGCGCCGATTCCTCCGCGGGACGACTTGGGATTCAGCGAAAATTTTTTCTACATGCTCACCGAGTCGGCGCCCCATCCATTGTGGGCGGAAATTTTCGACGACTGCCTCATCCTTCATGCCGAGCATACGATGAACGCCTCCACGTTTACTGGGCTGGTAACGGCCTCGACGTTGGCCGATCCCTATACGGTCGTCGCCTCGTCCATCGGGGCGCTCAAGGGCCCTCTGCACGGGGGCGCGAACGAAGAAGTGGTCGTGATGCTCAAAGAGATCGGCACAGTGAGCAAGGCGCGGTCCTATGTCGAAGGCGCGTTGAGCAACAAGAAGAAGCTCATGGGATTCGGGCATCGTGTGTACAAGGTGAAAGATCCGCGCGCGACCGTACTCCAAGGTCTTTGTCAGAGTCTCTTCAAGGAATGCGGGAGTTCACCGCTGTATGAAGTCGCCCTAGAGGTCGAACGGACGGCAGGGGAGTTGCTCAAGGGGAAGGGCATCCATCCCAACGTCGATTTCTATTCGGGCATCATCTACGACAAGATGGGCATCGAGGTTGATCTGTTCACCCCGCTCTTTGCCATGGCGCGGGTGTCCGGCTGGCTTGCCCATTGGCTTGAACAGCTGCGGGAAAACAAATTGTTCCGTCCGGATCAAATCTACTCCGGCGAGCACAACCGTCCCTATGTGCCGCTGACACAGCGGTAGCCTGCATCGCCGACGATGCAAGAGGGACGTATCTCGTGAAGCCTGCTTCGACTCAGCGAGGCGAGCGTGAAGCGCAGGACAGAAAGAGCATCGCTGCACATAACAGGGGTCAACCTGCCCCTATTCTAGTACTATCAGGTGAGGAGTCGATCGCTCACGGACATGAAGATGAAAGATCGTCGCGTTACGCCTCGCTGCGTCAGCTCAACGGCGTCTATACGCACGCGTTCAACCGCCGATATCACCTGATTCCCTGTCGCCCCTTGTGCGGTTCTTTGCCGATATCGCTCGCGTAGGCATCGATGGTTACAGATGGTGTGGTCATGGTGTCATGCTCTTGTGCAAGCTGGTAGCCTGAGTTTATCATGTCGCCCGCAGCGGTTGAGAACCTTCATTATGGAGTGTCGCACATGAAGACAGAGCGAAGCGCATTATCGACGGTATCAACAGGGTCCACCAGAATCGAACGCGATACGATGGGAGAGTTGGCTGTTCCCGCCGATGCCTATTATGGGGTGCAGACGGCGCGCGCGATCGAGAATTTTCCGATCAGTCCGCTGCGCATGCCGCGTTCGGTCATACGGGCGATGGGCCTGATCAAACGGGCGGCGGCCGGCGTGAATCAGTCGCTGGGCCTCTTGGACAAGAAGTCCGCCGATGCGATCAGGCGAGCCGCCACTGAAGTCGTGGATGGCAAACTTGATGCGGAATTTCCGGTCGATATTTTTCAAACCGGCTCCGGCACCTCCACGAACATGAATACCAATGAGGTCATCTCCAATCGCGCCACCGAACTCCTCGGCGGCGTGCGCGGCAGCAAGCTCGTGCATCCGAACGACCATGTGAACTTGGGACAATCCAGCAACGACGTGATTCCCACGGCCATTCATATTGCCGCGTCGGAGCTGATGCAGCAGCAGCTCCTGCCGGCCTTGACTCGTCTGCGCAAGGCGCTGGATCGGAAGGCCAAAGAGTTCGACAAGATTGTGAAAATCGGCCGCACCCATTTACAGGATGCCACGCCGGTGCGGTTGGGACAGGAATTCGGCGGCTATGCGCGCCAGATCGAGCTCGGCATCCAGCGGGTAAAGCGAGCGCAAGAGGCCTTGAGCGAAGTGGCGCTTGGCGGGACTGCCGTCGGCACCGGGTTGAACTGCCACCCGAAATTTTCCGCGAAGGTCATGGCGATCGTTTCAAAAGAGACCGGTTGTACGTTTAAGGAAGCCAAGAATCATTTCGAAGCACAATCGGCGCAGGATTCCCTGGTCGAAGCGAGCGGCGAGTTACGAACGATCGCGGTGAGCTTGATGAAGATTGCCAACGATATTCGCTGGCTTGGATCGGGACCGCGCTGCGGATTGGGAGAGATCAATTTGCCCGAAACGCAGCCGGGCTCCTCGATTATGCCGGGGAAGGTGAATCCGGTCATTGCCGAATCGGTCACGATGGTCTGCGCGCAGGTGATCGGCAATGACGTGACCGTCACGGTGGGCGGGCAGGCAGCCAACTTCGAACTGATCGTCATGATGCCGGTGATGGCCTACAACCTGCTCCAGTCGATTGAATTGCTCGCCTCCGCCTCCAACAACTTTGCGGCGAAATGTATCGAAGGTATCAAGGCCAACGAGGAACGCTGCAAGAGCTTGATCGAGGAGAGTCTCGCCATGTGTACGGCTCTGGCGCCGGCGATCGGCTACGAAGCGGCGGCGAAACTGGCCAAGGATGCGTACAAGTCCGGTCAGACGGTCCGTCAGCTGGCCAAGGAACAAAAAGTCCTCCCTGACAAGAAGCTCACCGAACTCCTTGACCCCTGGCGCATGACCGAACCAGGCGGACCAGTGGGGAGTGCGGGGGGCTAGGCCGTTTGGAACGTCAATCTAAGCCACAGGGACTGATGATGTACCGATGACAACTTCAACAACTCAGACTTTGCCGGAGGCGGCTCAGCTCAAGATTGTTTCCCTCATCGCCGAGGAACTCGATGCCGGGGCCCATCAGGTCGCGGCAGCGGTGGCGCTGCTTGACGAGGGCTCGACCGTTCCGTTCATTGCGCGTTATCGCAAGGAGGCAACCGGCAATCTGGACGATACGCAGTTGCGTACTCTGGAAGAGCGTCTGCTCTATCTTCGCGAGTTGGAGGCGCGGCGTGTCGCCATCTTGGCCTCGATTGAGGAACAAGGAAAATTAACGGATGCGTTGCGCGAGCGTATCGAGGCGGCGGTGACGAAGCAAGCGGTGGAAGATTTGTATCTGCCTTTTAAGCCGAAGCGCCGCACCCGCGCCCAGATTGCGCGTGAGGCAGGGCTTGAACCATTAGCCGATGGCCTATTGGCCGATCCGACGCTGAATCCCGAGCAAGAGGCGCTTCAATACATTTGTGTGGTCCCGGCCGCCGAAGGGATCGAGGCGATCCATGTGCCCGATGCCAAAACGGCGTTGGAAGGGGCCCGCGACATTCTCATGGAGCGGTTTGCTGAAACGGCCGACCTGCTGACTGCGCTGCGGGCGCGGTTGTGGGAGCAGGGGCTGTTGACCTCGACGGTGATGAAAGACAAGGAGCAGGCCGAAGAGGAAAAGTTCCGCGATTACTATGCCTATGCGGAACCGATTAAGACCATCCCGTCGCATCGGGCGCTCGCGCTCTTCCGGGGCCGTACCGTCGGTGTCTTAAAGTTGGAGCTGGGGCTGGGAGAGACGCTCGACGCGGTGGTCCCGCATCCTTGTGCCTCGATGATTGCGGCTCATGCGGGCATTCAGGACCGAGGCCGGCCAGCCGACAAGTGGCTGGCTGCGGTGTGCGACTGGACATGGCGCGTGAAGATCCACTCGCAGCTCAGTATCGAACTGCTGGTGCAATTGCGTGAAGCGGCTGAAGCCGAGGCGATCAAGATTTTTGCCCGCAACCTCCATGAGCTGTTATTAGCTGCACCGGCCGGCCCGAAGGCCGTGCTCGGCCTGGACCCCGGCATTCGCACCGGCTGCAAAGTGGCGGTGGTCGATGCGACCGGCAAATTGTTGGACACGGCGACGATCTATCCGCATCAGCCCCGCAACGACTGGCAGGGGTCGTTGGAGACACTTGTGCGCCTGGTCATTCAACATGGCGTGGAATTGATTTCGATCGGCAACGGGACGGCGAGCCGTGAGACGGACAAGTTGGCGGTTGAGGTCATCAAGTTGGTTACGGCTCACCAACCGGAACGGACGATCGCAAAAATTGTCGTCAGTGAAGCAGGGGCGTCGGTATATTCGGCGTCGGCCTTTGCCGCGGCTGAATTTCCACAGCTGTATGTGACAGTGC
>SXPO01000268.1 GCA_005793285.1 Nitrospiraceae bacterium | reverse complement strand
GCCGGCCAACGGATCGTCTTTGTGCGCATCGAACCCGGCTGAAATGATGACGAACTCCGGCTTGAACTCATCTGCCGCCGGCACCAATATCTTGTAAAAGATCGCGCGATACTCGTCGTCCCCTTCACCGGCTTCCATCGGCACATTGATCGTTAATCCTTCGCCCGTCCCTGTGCCCCGTTCACTCGCTCGGCCCGTGCCAGGATAATGGGGATATTGATGGGTGCTGAAAAAGAGCACGGAGGGATCGTCCTCGAAGCTGTGCTGAGTGCCGTTCCCGTGATGGACATCCCAATCAACGATCAACACCCTGGTCACACCATACTTGCGCTGGACATAGCGCGCGGCAATCGCCACATTGTTGAACAGGCAGAATCCCATCGCGCGCCCGGCTTCGGCATGATGGCCTGGTGGCCGCACGGCACAGAAAACATGCTCGACCTGCCCAGCCATGATCGCATCAACAGCAGCCAAGAGCCCGCCGACGGCCAAGTATGCGGCAGTCAACGATCCCGGTGACATCGAGGTATCGGGATCGAGAGCCACTCGCCCGCCGACAGGCGCCTGGTCTTTCAGCATCGCAAGATACGCTGCGCTGTGGACCTGCGTAATCCATTCATCTTCGGCCTTACGCGGTTCGATTCTTGTCACTTTCGCAAGCGTCCCGCTCTGTTCGAGCTGTTGCATGATCGCACGCAGCCGATTGGGTGACTCAGGATGGCCCATTCCCATGTCGTGCTCAAGATAGGCAGGATGATAGACGAGACCGGTTTTCGCCATAATGCCCGGGCATTGTTGTTCGTGAAGCGTATCTCGTTTGTCACGCGAGACTGGCAAAAACGCGTGATAGGCTGAGGCCTTATCCAGCCGAGTCCCGCCTTTCGCGCACGTCTCGCCCTTCTTACATTCTCAGATTAGCACGCAGGAAAGCACGTAGACAACGAGCGTTCTCCACTGCTATCGTCGGTCTTCACAATAGGGAGTATCCGATGCCTAATCCAAGAATCGAACCGCTCAAGAAAGTCCTCGCGATCGACCCGAATGACGATGTTGCCTGGTTCGGACTCGGCAAAGCCTATATGGACGATGGAAACTTTGAAGAGGCTGCGAAGGCGCTGCGGCAATGTGTCACGGTCAAACCTACCTATTCGGCCGCCTATTTTGCGTTGGCGCAGTCGCTCCGCACCTTGAACCAACTCGACGAATGCCGCACCGTCATCGTCACAGGCATCGAGGTCTCGACGAAGAACGGCGATGCGATGGTGACGAAGAATTTAGAAGCGATGAAGAGTTCACTGCCGTCGTGACCACGCGCCGCTCTTCCGCCTCCCCCTTCCAGCTGCCACAGTGGGCTATCCGGTTGGCGCGGAGCCAGCACAGCCTGTTTCTCTCAAAAGAAAGCCGCATGCGATTTGTCATCGCATTGGCCTCGACCAATGTGACGAGAGGAACCGGCGGCCCCTTCGGCGCCGCCGTGTTTGAACGTACCGGATGGCGGCTGATCGCAGTTGGCGTCAATCTCGTCGAGTCTACTCGTTGCTCTCATGCTCATGCAGAAATGGTCGCCCTCGCCAACGCACAACAGACCGTCGGGCGCTTTGATCTGGGCGCGGCAAACTTCCCGGCACATGAACTCGTGACGAGCTGTGAGCCTTGCGCCATGTGCTACGGTGCCATCCCCTGGTCCGGCATTCGAAGCGTACTGTGCGGCGCCCGCGCCAGCGATGCGGAAGCGATTGGATTCGACGAGGGAGCGAAACCGAAGAACTGGGTGGCGGAGCTCAAAAGCCGCCGCATCACGGTCACCCGTGATCTATGCCGGAAAGAGGCAACCGCAGTACTTCAAGAATATCAGCAGCGCGGCGGCGCGGTCTACGGCGCCCGCTGGGGGTAGAATGGTTTACGCGACAAGGAGCCGGATACCAGTTAGGACGGACTGATGATCGCTTCCCCTACCGGTTTGCCGCCGTCGATACGGACGCGACGTCCATCGACCTGCAGCCGCCCCTCGGAGAAGAGTTGCACAGCTCTGGGATAAATCTTGTGTTCTTGGACGAGGATTCTTGCCGCCAGGGTGTCGGAAGTGTCACCGTCTAGAATCGGCACGGCTGCTTGTAGAATGATCGGCCCTTCGTCGACTCCTTCGGTAACAAAATGTACCGTGCAGCCGGCAAGCTTGCAGCCCCATTCAATGGCTTTCTTCTGTACATCCAAGCCGGGAAACGACGGCAGTAACGACGGATGAATGTTCATCATCCGATTGGCATAGGCATTGACGAGCACCGCCGTGACAATCTTCATGTAGCCCGCAAGCAGCACCAACTCGACATCGTGCCGCTCAAGCACCTCCAACAATGCACGATCATAGGCTTCCCGGCTATCAGGTCTTCCGACAAACGGTTTGGGATCGACGAAGAGGTCCTGCAGACCCTGTTTGCGCGCCCGCTCCAACGCTGCCGCATCTTTCTTGTTGCTGATGACAGCCACGATCGCCGCATAGACCTGCCCGGCTTCAATTGCATCGATCACCGCTTGTAGGTTCGACCCGCGGCCTGACGCCAACACCGCCACGCGCAATGGAGTCGTTCGCTTACTCGACATACTCCACCACAGGCTCTTGTCCGGTTGATGACACCATTTCTCCGATCTGCCAACCCCGGTCGCCCAGCGCCGCCGCGGCGGCGAGCACGGCAGATACCGAATCGGATGGCGTCACAAGGATCAACCCGATTCCCATATTGAACACCCGATACATTTCTTCGCGATCCACCTGCCCCAAGCGGCTCATCACGTCAAAAATCGGCGGAACCGGCCAGGCCTTGCGGCTGATCTTGGCTCGCACCGCGTCCGGAAATACACGCGGCAAATTCTCCGTAATACCTCCGCCGGTAATATGTGCAATCCCTTTGATCCGGCAATCCTGGAGAAGGGAGAGAATCTGCTTCGCATAAATTCTAGTCGGTGTCAGCAACACCTCGCCGAGCGGACGATCGAGCTCAGGCAACCGGCTCGTGACTGTCAATTTTGCCTGATCAAACAACACACGACGCGCCAGTGAATAGCCGTTGCTATGCAGTCCCGTCGACGCCAATCCGATGATCGCGTCGCCCGGCTTGATCGTCTTGCCATCGACGATTTTTGATTTCTCGACTACTCCGACAGCGAAACCGGCCAGATCATATTCACCATCCGTATACATCGACGGCATCTCCGCCGTCTCTCCGCCGATCAACGCGCACCCAGCCTGGCGGCAGCCTTCGGCGATCCCTTTGACGACATCCTGAGCCTTCGGCACCGCCAACTTGCCCGTCGCAAAGTAATCGAGAAAAAACAGCGGCTCCGCCCCGCTCACGGCAATATCATTGACGCACATGGCGACGAGATCGATGCCGACCGTATCATGCCGATCCATCATGAACGCAATCTTCAGCTTGGTCCCGACACCGTCGGTTCCGGACACGAGCACCGGCTCTTTGTATCGATCGGCTCGCAAGCCGAATAGCCCGCCGAACCCGCCCAGATCAGCCAGCACTTCCGGACGGAAGGTCGAGCGAACGAGCGGCTTAATGCGATCGACAAACTCGTCCCCCGCATCGATATCAACACCTGATTCACGATAAGTAGTCATGGGCGAGCCATTTTAGAGGAAGGCTCTCACGGAGGTCAACGCAGTGAAGGGAGTATCCGATTCTTTTTTTCTCATTTCACAACACATGGCGGCGAGCACTGAAACGGTCTGCCGTCCCGTGTCATCCCTCGGGCCTCATCTCCACATCCAGCAGTTTGATTTTTCGGTGCAGGTGGCTTCGTTCAATCTGCAGATCTTCTGCGGTACGCGAGATATTCCAATGATGTTCCCGAAGCTTGCGGCTGATATATTCCTTTTCAAACGCATTCCGCGCATCTCGCAACGAATCGTAGGCTTTGGCAAAGAGCGGACTCGCGGCCTGGCCACCCGCGCTGGACGAGATGGAGGGACCGGCCGCGCGTCCCTGAATGGACATGGCCGCTTGCGAGGCTTCGATGACGAGCCCCGGCACCATGATCATCAGCCGCTCGATCAAGTTCCGCAGTTCGCGGATGTTGCCCGGCCACTCATATTGCTGCAGAACGGCCATCGCCTCCGGCGAAATCTCTTTCATCCGCAACCCCTGCTCTTCAATATGAATTTTCATAAAGTGTCGAACCAGCGCCGGAATATCTTCTCGGCGCTCGCGCAGTGAAGGGACGACGACCGGCACCACATTGAGACGGTAGTACAGATCTTCTCGGAAATGCCCTTTCTGAATTTCTTTTTCCAGATCCTTGTTTGATGCCGCCAGCACCCGCACATCCACCTTCATCAACTTGGTGCCGCCCACCCTTGTGAACTGCTGCTCTTGCAAAGCCCGCAGCACCTTAGCCTGCATATTCAGGCTCATATCTCCGATTTCGTCGAGAAACAGCGTGC
>SXPO01000267.1 GCA_005793285.1 Nitrospiraceae bacterium | reverse complement strand
GATCGAAATCACCCATCGGGCCAGCAGTCGCGATACCTTTGCCCGTGGAGCGTTGCGCGCAGCGCGGTGGGTGGTCCGCCAACATCCCGGTCTGTACGACATGATGGACGTACTGAGTCTTCGCTAATTGCCGCCCTTCCGTGGAAATACGTTCCGGCTTTCCCTCTGACTCAACACCTGCCTGTATGGTGTCGTATGATTCTGCCGGGGGGGGATCATTGTGACAGTACTGTACCAACGCCGCTCCCGATACACAGACTTCCGCCGAGTTTAATTCTCGTCCGGCAATCTGCGGCAGATGCGGTCACCCCCGCCTATTACGATTGGGCAGGATTGAGATACGCAAGCAGAAAGCAGCTTGCCGCCGCCTTCCGCTCATCGTCAATCAATGATTTGGTTTTATCCGACAGATTAATGTCGCGCCGTAATGGGCCGAGGTTCCTGGTCCACTGCTTTCCGACGACCACAATTCAAACAAGCAAATACCGTGATCGCAAGCCCAGCGTCCAAATCCACCGCCCGTTCAGGCAACATCGCACCGTGGCATTTATCGCATGTCTTCATGTGTGAGACTTTACCATTTCTGTTTAACAAAGCATATCCTCCTGAAGTACTGGATCACAGAATGAAGGAGTTCCCGTATCTGCCTAGTGCAGATGGTCCGTTTGGGTCTTCAGTTTCTTCATCCCCACTGGAGCCAGGACTAGTCACTCCCTTGACAGGTCTTACCCTCTCCCATAGGATTGGGGCTATGTGGTCACCAGACTACCATGTATAGACTTCTGCTCATTTCCGGACTTCTTGTCCTGCTCTACGTCTTGTTACGACAGGCCGTGCGCGGTTTTAAGAACAAGGAGATAGGTGACGGCGGGGCGTCAGTGGATCACGGCCAGATGGTCGAAGATCCAGAATGCCACACTTTCGTACCCAGGAACAGGGCTGTGATCGAGAAAATCGACGGACAGACGTATTGCTTTTGCAGTAAGCAATGCGCCATTACGTTCCAAAACCGGCAGGCGGGCTAGCAGCCTGAGTAGTTGTAGTCCGACAGCGTATCGTCCTTGTCGAACTTCAGCATAATCTGACATTGATTGGGAGAGAAGTTGAAGAATGGCAGACCTGATTTTCCTCCGGCAATGCGATAGTAGGTCCAGATCTCGCCGCCGAAGAATCGAGGAGCTTTACCGTCCGGAATGCCCCAATTTTTCTCAAACCAGGTCTTGTCTTTTCCTTGCATCTCTGCCGGTTTGAGTGACGCTTCAAGATAGGGGTTGCCTCCTCCGCAGGCCGTCAAGATGAAGCAGAGCAGCAAAAGCCAAACAGATCGTCGCATGGTGCTATCTCCGGGATGGTACGCTTGTTAATATTGAATGACTCGGAATCGTACCCTCCACAGCAAAGCCTGTCAAACCGGTAGACTGACAGAGAGATTGCGATGAAGCTGAGTTCTCCATACAATGACCGATAACGATTGTCTGTATATGAAACCGCAGTGAACTTGACTTGAAAGGAGCCGCACATGCAATTTTTTCTCGACACCGCCAATGTGAAAGAAATTTATGAAGCCGCCAATCTCGGCATCTTGGACGGCGTCACCACCAACCCCTCGCTGGTGGTCAAGGAAGGCCGCAGCTTCAAAGAAATGCTGCAGGAGATTTGCAAGATCGTGGACGGTCCGATCAGCGCTGAAGTCGTCAGCGTGGAAGCGGATGCCATGGTGAAGGAGGGCAAGGAGCTGGCCAAAATTCACAAGAACATCGTGGTCAAGTGCCCGTTGATTCCAGAAGGCATCAAGGCGACGAAGAAACTTTCGGCGGAAGGCATCCGCGTGAACGTGACACTGTGCTTCTCGCCGACACAGGCCATTCTGGCCGCCAAGGCCGGAGCGTGGTGTGTCTCGCCGTTTATTGGCCGCCTGGACGATGTCAGCTCGGACGGAATGGCGCTGATCCGCCAAATCGTCACGATCTACAAGAACTACGACTATAAAACGTTGGTATTGGTGGCCAGCGTTCGACATCCGCAACATGTGGTGGAATCGGCTTTAGCTGGTGGCCATATTTGCACGATGCCCTATGGCATCTTCCAGATGCTCTTCAAGCACCCGTTGACCGATGCCGGCTTGAAGAAATTCCTCGATGACTGGAAGGCAAAGGGGCAGCAGTAACAGCAACGGGACAGGCGTACGTTCTTTGCTTCATCAGAAGACGGAACAGTTGCCCGTCCTTGTTTTCAGCATAACCCATCTGTGCGGGCCTGCTCAGGCAGGCTCGATGGCCAGTTGAGCCTTGCGGAACACCGAGTGAAACATGGGGCGAGTCAGTTTCCCTGTAAACGTATTCTGCTGGCTGGGGTGATACGACCCGATCAGCGTCACGCCCCACGACAAGCGATACAGGACTTCATGGCCAAACTTGGGGGTTGGAGATGGGATCTCAAGCCCTTCTGCTCGACAGGCTTTGAGATAGTGGTCGAAGGCGAGCTTTCCCAGCGTCACCACCGCGCGAACGTTCCTAAGAAGCTGCAACTCGTCACGCAAGAACCGGCTACAGTGCTCAAATTCATCCGGTGCAGGTTTATTGCCTGGCGGAGCGCAGCGCACGGTGGCTCCGATGTAGCAATCAGTCAATGCCAACCCATCATCTCGATGGGTCGATGTCGCCTGATTGGCAAATCCATGCCGATACAGGGCTTCGTACAGCCAATCCCCGCTTCGGTCACCTGTAAACACTCGTCCTGTCCGATTCCCGCCGTGGGCGGCTGGAGCAAGTCCCAGTACATAGAGCCGCGCGCGAGGATCGCCGAAACCAGGGACCGGGCGTCCCCAATAGGTCCAATCCATAAACTGACGCCGTTTTGTCTCTGCGATCGCGCGCCGATAGGTCACAAGCCTTGTACAGGCCGCGCAATCAGTAATCGCGCGGTTCAGAATAACCAGCGTCTTCATAGGGGTCGGTAGTGTACCATGAACGAGAATCTCGTTCCGCTTGCCGGGTACTGAGTCTATTGCTAGCATGAGCGGTCGTCACACCCTTTGCGATACTTGATGGGCCTAACAGGAGTCTTTGAATGATTGCATTACAGGTACGTGTTCTTGCACTCACGATGACGCTAACTGGTTTCGCTCTGCCCACGCTGGTTTCAGCGGCCCACCCTTCGGATCAACCCGAGGATGACAAGGACCTCGTGCTTCCCGAGTCGCCGAACGGACAAGCGGACCAGGAAGACCGCTTGGTGATCTTGCCGGAAATCAAGCGAGAAGGGGAGCGGTTCTTCCTCAGTTCGTTCAAGCTGCCAGACAAAATTATCTTCGCGGGAGTGCCGGTCCCTCTCGATAACTGGCAGGTCAGAGAACGCATCGAGTACGAATTCTATCAATTCTTAGAAGATCAGGGCGAAAGCATCATCCTCGCAAAACGGACCGGACGCTGTTTCCCTCCGGCTGAGAAACAACTGGCTGAAGCCGGCCTGCCGGACGACCTGAAGTACATGCTGCTCGTCGAAAGCAAATGCATCTCGGCGGCGTATTCGAAAGCCAAAGCCTCAGGTCCCTGGCAATTCATCCCTTCAACCGGTCGGCGTTACCAGCTCAAGAGCGATGCAGTCCTTGATGAACGCCGAAACCTCGAAATGTCGACTGAGGCAGCCGTGAAGTATCTTCAATACCTGAAGGATTTTCGACAGAACGATTGGTTCCTAGCCATGGCGTCCTACAACGCCGGTGAAGAGCGAGTCCGCAAGCTGCTCAAAGAGCAAAAGATCACCGACTACTGGAAAATGCACGGCCCACGCGAAACCATGCGCTATGTGCCGAGAATCATCGCGGCCAAAGAAATCTATTCCCAGCCGGAGAAGTATTTGGGCCTGAGCAAGAAAGACCTGTATATTCCGCTGGAGACAGAAACCATCACGGTGAATGTAAAAGAGTCGCAACGGCCTCTGACCTCCATCGCGGAGGAATTCGGAACCTATTTCCTTGAACTCAAGATGCTCAATCCTGAATT
>SXPO01000266.1 GCA_005793285.1 Nitrospiraceae bacterium | reverse complement strand
GGTATTTTCATCGAGAAGAATGAAGAGCTGCTGCTGATGTTGCCGTTGGTCCTCTTGGCGGTTGCGCTTCTGAAGGCGGTGTTCAGTTACGGCGTCGGGTATTTGATGGCCTATGTGACCAATCGGGTCATTGCCGATATCAGGCAGGAGTTGTTTCAACACCTGATCAGGATGCCGGTCGGGTTTCACGATACGAATACGTCGGGCCGCCTGGTCTCGCGGGTGGTGAACGATGTCGGGTTGATGGCGAGCGCCGCATCGAATGTGCTCAAAGATATTTTCCAGAACGTCCTGACATTTCTGGCCATGGTGGGGGTGATTGTCTATCAGAATTGGAAGCTAGCGGGGCTGTCAGCGATCGTCATCCCGCTGTCGGCGCTGACGATGGTGCGTGTCGGGAAGCGATTGCGGAGGCTGGCGACGAGCGGGCAGGAGCGGATGGGCGATATGTCGTCGACGCTTCAAGAGACACTGGCCGGCATCAGAATGGTGAAGGCGTTCGGGCGGGAAGAGGCGGAAGCCGAACGCTTCAAAACCTACAACGGGGCCTTCCTGGCGACCACGCTGAAATCCAATCAAGTCTGGTCGATCGGATCGTCGCACATGGAGGTCATCGGCGTCATCGGGGTGGCAGGGATCATTTGGTACGGGGGGTACCTTGTCATCCATGAGGTGATGACGCCCGGTTCGCTGTTTTCCTTCATGGCAGCCATGTTTATGGCCTATACCCCGATTCGCAAACTGGCGGGAGCGAATAACATCATTCAGCAGGCCTTGGCGGCAGCGGAACGGGTCTACGATGTGATGGACCTGGAAACGGAACAGTCCAAGGATCATGGCACGGTCGCCCTGACAGGAATCCGCCAGGGGATTGAATTCCAAGGCGTCTCGTTGCGCTATGAGAGTCAGACCGCGCCGGCGCTGGCCGGCGTCGATCTCTCAATCAAGTCCGGCGAGGTGGTGGCGCTGGTGGGGGGCAGTGGAGGCGGGAAGACGACGTTGGTCAGCTTGCTGCCGCGTTTCTACGAACCGACGGAGGGACGGATTCTTTTGGATGGCCTTCCGCTCACATCGTATACGTTGCGGTCGTTGAGGACCCATATCGGGATTGTGTCGCAGGAGATCGTATTGTTCGACGATACGATCAGCCGCAACATTGCCTTTGGTCACACGGGAGCCAGCCAATCCACTATCGAACAAGCGGCCAAGGCGGCCTACGCCCATGAGTTTATCCTTCGCTTGCCCGAGGGGTATGAGACGATCATTGGGGAACGCGGTGTGAAATTGTCGGGAGGCGAACGGCAACGTCTGGCGATCGCCCGCGCTATTCTGCGCGATCCGCCGCTGCTGATTCTGGATGAGGCCACATCGGCGCTGGACACGGAGTCCGAACGCATCGTGCAATTGGCCTTGACGAATCTCATGAAGAACCGGACGACGGTGGTGATTGCGCATCGGCTCTCCACCATTCAAAATGCGGATCGTATCGTGGTGTTGGACCGTGGCGCGATTGTGGAGACAGGCTCGCATGAAGCATTGCTTCGGCTGGGCGGGACGTATCAACGCCTCCATGCCATGCAATTTCAGGACGTGGCCAGTGCCTGAACAGGTGAAGAGTGATGAATGATGAGTGATGAGCGTCGGAAGAGTCTGAAGAAGCAAGTTGCCCAATGGGTGAAGTGTTCCCTGCTGCCGCCGGTCGCGGCGTCGATCATTCGCGGGGTCGCGCAATCGATGCGTTGTGAGACTCGCGGGCATGAGGCGGTCGATGCCTTGTATCGGGACGGGCGCCACATTATTCTTGCCTTTTGGCATGCACAACAGTTGATGATTCCGATCGGTTATCGAGGCAGGGGCTCCCATGTCTTGATCAGCCAGCATGGCGACGGAGAAATCATCGCGCGCATCATCGCGCGGTTCGGGCATCAGGCTGTGCGTGGATCGAGCACCCGCGGCGGCGCCGGCGCGCTCCGCGCGCTGATCAAATTGGGCCGGTCGGGACAGGATGTGGTCGTGACGCCAGATGGTCCCAAGGGCCCGCGCCATGTCGCCAAGCTTGGCGTCATTCAGTTGGCGAAAGCGACAGGTCTCCCGATTGTGCCGATGGCCTTCGCCTGCTCAAAAAAAAACTCTTCGCGAGCTGGGATCGCTACATGGTCCCGTATCCCTTTTCACAGGGCCTATTCCTCTATGGAGAGCCTCTCTGGGTTCCGCGTGAAGCAGACGACGCGGCGCTCGAAGCGTCCCGCCTTGAACTTGAGATGGTCCTCAATCGACTGACAGACGAAGCTGATGCGGTGGTGAATAGCCTGCGTGAAGCGCGAGACTAGCGGGACAAGCGAGAGGTGCGTATGAAGTATCCGCGATCTCGCCCATCGCGCATTTCTCGCCTGTCTTGCATGGTAAGGAAAACCATGTGGAAGTTACTCTATAACATCGGATTGATCCTTGCTGCTCCCGTCATCGTGTGTGTGCTGTTGGCCAAGCCTCGTTGTCGTCCAGGGTTGGCGCAGAGGCTGGGGCTCGAAGATGGTCTGTCTGGTCTATTCGGTCTCTCTCGTCGACCAGATAGACCAGAAGGACCAGACAGACTGGATAGACCCAGTGAACCAGATCGACCAGTCATCTGGGTTCATGCCGTGTCACTCGGAGAAGCGGTGGCGGCTGCGCCGCTGGTGAAGGCCCTGCATGGCCGCCACCCTGAGTATCGGTACATTGTGACGACCGTCACAGAAACAGGCCACGAAGCGGTCGAGCAACGGCTGGCTGGTGTGGCAGAACATCGGTATGCCCCGCTGGATTTGCCCTGGGTGGTTGCGGGCATGATCGACCGGCTGCGCCCCGCGCTCTATCTGTTCGTCGAAACCGAGTTGTGGCCCAATTTGCTCTGGACGTTGCGGGACCGGCAGGTCCCGTCCGTGCTGGTCAATGGACGGTTGTCGTCGCGCTCGTTTCGCCGCCAAGATGTCGGAGGCATCCGCGAATTGTACCGGTCAGTCCTTCAGTCGATCAGCCTGTGCTTGATGCAATCAGACCGTGACCGGCAGCGTATTGTGGCCCTGGGCGCAAATCCAGACGTTGCGCATACGACCGGCAATATCAAGTTCGATCAGCCCCTGCCGGATATGAATGGTGAATCCTCTCTGCGCCAGACTTTTGGATTAGCCGATCAGGAGCGGTTGATTTTGGCCGGAAGTACCCATGCCGGCGAAGAGGAGCTGCTGGTCTTGGCCTATGGACAGATTGTGAAGGCGCATCCATCGGCTGTGCTGATGCTGGCGCCACGGCATATCGAGCGAGTGGATCGGGTGGAGGCGATGATCCGCGAAGCCGGCTTCACTGCGCAGCGCAAGAGCCGGATCGGCGAAACGGAGGCCGGCCCACGAGTCATTATCCTGGATACCAGAGGGGAACTGGCCCGTGCCTATCGAGAAGCGGTGGTGGCCTTCGTGGGCGGGACTCTGATTCCGGTAGGTGGACACAATTTGCTGGAGCCGGCAGTCTGGGGAACGCCCGTGCTGTTCGGACCCTATACCGACCACTGTGCTGAAGTGGCGGCATTGTTGGGTGAGGCGGGAGGAGGCCGTCGCGTGACGGGTGTCGAGGATTTCGTCCAATGTGTGAGTGAATGGCTGGCCGATCAGAATGCCCGCGATGCAGTGGGACAGGCTGCCAAACGTGTGGTTTTTGATAATCAAGGCGCCTTACAGCGAAGCTTGGATTTGATCGAAACCTGTTTGACTACCGCGTTCGTGAAGCGTATCTCGTGAAGCGTGAAGCGTCGGATGGAAGGAGTGTGCCTGTATCTTTGCTTGCGAGATACGAGATACGCTTCACGAGATACGAATGCGCGAATAACTCTGCGACAACTTGATATGAGCAGCACGAACTGACATGGCTTTCTTGCATCCTGGACAGCCGGTTCGGAAGGGCCTGTGTGGAGTGGCGTTTCTGTATGGCCTCATCGTCCGATTACGGCTTGCCTGTTATCACTTCAGATGGTTCCGTTCTTCGCAGATGCCCTGTCGTGTGGTGAGCGTGGGTAATCTCACCGTAGGGGGAACCGGCAAGACGCCGGTTGTCATTCTCCTGACACAATGGCTACAGTCCCAGGGACGGCGGGTGGCAGTCTTAAGCCGTGGCTATAAGCGCGCGAGCGGGGTTCCGCAGCTTCTCGTATCGGATGGCGGTACGATTCTAGCTAGCCCATCAGAGGCGGGGGACGAGCCATTTCTCATCGCCCGGCGATGTCCCAAGGCGATTGTCGCGGTGGGAGCCGATCGCGCGGCACTGGGTCAATGGGTCTTGGCGCAGCATCCAGTGGATTGCATGATATTGGACGATGGGTTTCAACATCTTGGTATTCGCCGGGATGTCGATCTGGTCTTGCTGGATGCGACTGATGCAACCGGGCTTGATGCAATGGCGCCTGCCGGACGGTTGCGCGAACCGTTGGACGGTCTTGCTCGCGCGACGGCGGTGGTGGTGACGAGGGCTGATTCGAAGGAAGAGGTCGAAGCGATAAGCGGGCGACTGCGGACAGCGGGTCTGCAATTTAATGACTCGATAGAAGTGCTGTTCAAGGCAGACTCCTGTGTGTCGGTGCAGGCGGAAGAGAATAAGCCGCTGGACTGGTGCCGAGGAAAATCCCTGTGGCTGGTGAGCGGCATAGGGAACAGCGAGTCGTTTCGGCGCTCTGCTCTGTCGGCAGGTGTCGAAGTCGTCGGCGAGACAGTGTTTCAGGACCATCATCGGTACGATGCGGACGATGTCCACCGGATTCGCGCTGCTGCGCAGTCTGCCAAGGCAGACATCGTGATGACGACCGAAAAGGATGCAGGTAAACTTCTGCTTTTTCTTTTGCCACAAGATTCCTGGTGGGCGTTGCGGGTGCGGGCGGAGGTTGTGCGAGGGGAGGAGCGACTGCGCCGACTGGTGTTGGGGGATGGAGTACAGGCGCGTGCGTAGAGAATCGATTCAGCGGCTTGTCGTGCGGGCGCCGAATTGGATCGGCGATGCGGTCATGTGCGAGCCGGCGCTCCGTGGGATCCGATCTCTGTTTCCGCAGGCGCAAGTGACGTTGCTCGCCAAGGCTGCTGTCGCCGAATTATTCATCGGCTATCCAGCTGTGGACCATATCCTGGTCTACAGCGACAGAGATATTCATGCGGGACTCGCGGGAAAATGGACGCTTGCTGGCACTTTGCGGCGACATCAGTTTGATCTGGCAGTGTTGTTTCAGAATGCATTCGAGGCCGCGTTCATCACCTGGCTCGCTGGAATTACCCGCCGGTATGGATATGCGACTGATGGGCGCGTATTTTTCCTCACCGATCCGGTTGCTGTTCCCGATCGGACTACCCTCATCCATCAAGTCGGCTATTACTGGAATCTGCTCAAGCCGTTGGGGTTAGCCGGCGAACCGTCCGCTCCGGCGCTGGCTATTTCAGCCGGCGAAGAACGCGCAATGGAAGCGAAGCTTGCATCGGCCGGTATCGGACCTGCCGATGTCGTGATCGGGATCAATCCAGGATCGACGTACGGGAGCGCCAAACGTTGGCTGCCGGAACGATTTGCGGAGGCAGCGCGGCGGCTAATTGACCGAGTGCGGCAGGACGAGGGAAAAGAAGCGGCGGTGATGGTTCTTGGCGCAAAGGGAGAGGAGTCGCTGGGGAAGAGCATCTCAACGCTGGTCGAGGCGAAGTCTGTCGTTTTATCAGGCGCCACGACGATTCGCGAATTGATGGCTGCGACCAAGCGATGCCGCCTGCTCCTGACCAACGACACTGGTCCGATGCATATTGCAGCCGCCTTTAGTGTGCCGGTTGTCGCGGTCTTTGGCCCGACGGACTGGCGGACGACGTCGCCCTATGGGCAGGAACGGTCGATCGTGCGCGAGCCGGTCGATTGCGCCCCCTGCTTCTTGAGAGAATGCCCGATCGACCACCGTTGTATGACCAGAGTATCGGTGGAGCAAGTCTATGAAGCATGTCTATCTAGTCTATCTAGTCTGTCTGGTCCATCTGGTCTATCTGGTCAAGGATGTCTCTCTGGTCAAGAAGGTCCCTCTGGTCTGTCTGGTCGGGATTGGACTGACCGAATAGACCGAATAGACAAGACAGACCGAACAGACATCCTCTCCGGCTACACCATCTTCCTGGATCGCGACGGAACGCTGAATCCAGATCCTGGCTACATCCGATCGTCCAACCAGTTTGAATTATTCCCTGGTGTGGCGCAGGTCCTATTGAGACTAAAACAGGCCGGCGCGCGATTGATCGTGGTGACGAATCAGTCGGGGGTTGCGAGGGGATTCTTCTCGCTCGGCGATCTTGACGGTATTCACACGAAGCTGAGACGCCTCCTCGGCGAAGCTGATGTCTCGCTCGATGCCATTTACGTCTGCCCCCACCATCCCGACGAGGGGTGCAATTGCCGGAAACCCACTCGCGGCTTGATCGATCGAGCCGTAGAGGAGCAGCGAGTCGATCTCACGCGGTCCTATCTGATCGGAGACCATGCGCGTGATATGGAGCTGGCGAAGCGCGTCGGCTCGCGGAGCATTTTGGTGACGACGGGAACCGTTCT
>SXPO01000037.1 GCA_005793285.1 Nitrospiraceae bacterium | reverse complement strand
GGGGGAGCATCATCTCAGCTGAACGACCATGTCCATCCATAAACTGTCATTGTGCGATCTCCAGAAGAAGTTTTCCGCCGGCGAGGTGAGTGCGGCGGAGATCGTGCGCGCGTATGTGCTGCGTATCGGCCAAGTGGAGCCGAAGGTCAAGGCGTTTGTGACGCAGGTAACGGATGCGGCATTGGCGCAGGCGGAAGCCTTGGATCGGCAGCTCAAAGGATGGCGCAAGACGAAGCCGTTGACGGGGATGCCGTTCGCGATCAAGGACAACCTCTGCACGGAAGGCGTGGCGACGACCTGCAGCTCGCGCATGCTACAACACTTTGTGCCGCCATACGATGCGACAGTCGTCGCCAAGCTGCGTGCGCAGGACTACATTTTGTTGGGCAAGACGAATCTGGATGAGTTTGCCATGGGGTCTTCGACCGAGAATAGCGCCTTTGGGCCCAGCCGCAATCCGTGGGATCTTCATAGAGTGCCAGGTGGGTCGAGTGGAGGATCTGCGGCGGCGGTGGCGGCGGACGAGTGCGTCGCGGCGCTCGGGTCCGATACGGGTGGCTCGATCCGTCAACCGGCGGCGTTCTGCGGCGTGGTCGGGTTGAAACCGACGTATGGGCGGGTGTCGCGGTACGGTCTCGTTGCGTTTGCCTCCTCGCTCGATCAAATCGGCCCGATCACGAAGGATGTCCGTGACGCGGCATTCTTGCTCAACGCCATTGCCGGCCACGATCCGATGGATTCCACGTCGGCGGATCGTCCTGTGCCCGATTATATGAAAGCGCTGGCGAAGAAGGATCTCAAGAAGGTGCGAGTGGGCGTGCCGAGAGAGTTTTTTGCCGAAGGACTCGATCCGGATGTGGCCCACGCGGTCACTGCCGCTATCGAGGAATTGAAACAGCTTGGAGCCGAGATCAAGGAGATCCAGTTGCCGAGGACAGACGCCGCTGTGGCGGTGTATTACGTGCTCGCAACGGCCGAAGCCAGCTCGAATCTTGCCCGTTTTGACGGGGTAAAATTTGGGCTGCGCGTAAAAGAGACGAAAGATCTGTTGGATCTGTACATGAAGACGAGACAAGAGGGGTTTGGGCCGGAAGTGAAGCGCCGGATCATGTTAGGGACCTATGTGCTCAGCGCCGGCTACTACGATGCCTACTATGGGAAGGCTCAGGCAGTGCGTACGCTGGTCTGTCAGGATTTCGACGCGGCGTTCAAGGAGGTCGATGTCATTGTGACGCCGGCGACGCCGACTCCTGCCTTCAAGCTTGGGGAAAAGAGTGACGATCCGTTGCAGATGTATTTGTCCGACATCTTCACGATCTCGGTCAATCTTGCCGGGTTGCCGGCCATTACGCTGCCCTGTGGATTGAGCAAGGGTGGCCTGCCGATTGGAATGCAGTTAATCGGTCGTGCCTTCGAAGAGGAGACGATTCTTCGCGCCGCGCACGCGTATGAGCAAGCCACGAATTGGCGGACCAAGAAACCGAATATACGTTAAACGCAAATCGTGAACCGCAGGACAGTTGGAAATGAAGTCTGGTTCTGAGGATGAACGGGTAACGCGTAGCGAATAACGGAGAGCATATGTCTGGAATTGAAATTGCTGCGCTGCTTGTGGCGGGGGCGTTTGTCGTGCTGGTCGGATTTCTGGTGCCGGTGCTGATGCAGGTTCGCAAAACGGTCGCCGAGTCCGAACAGCTGCTGGCGAAGATGAATGTTGATTTACCGCCGCTGGTAGGAGAGCTTCGCACGATGAGCCAAAACTTGAATAACCTGACGGATCAAGCGCGCGATGGAGTGGAGCATGCAGTCGTGCTGTTACATGCGGTGGGTGAGGTTGGAGAGTCGGTGCAACAAGTCCACAATGTTGTGCGGGGGTCGAGCGGTACCTTGTTGACGAACGTGGCGAGCGTGGTAGCGGGATTCAAAGCGGCCACGCAGGTCATGCGCGAGCGCTATCGCAAGGAAGGAGAACCTCACAATGGCGGATAATCGTGGGTCTGCCGCAGCAGTGTTGTTGGCGTTTTTGAGCGGCGCGGCGCTGGGGGCCGTGGCAGCGGTGTTGTTGGCGCCCGAATCGGGGGCCGAGTCGCGTGAGCGGGTGCGGAGGTATGCGCGCCGGGCGGAAGGCGAACTGCAGAATCTCGCCGGGCGCGCAGGCGAAGTTTTTGAGGAAGTCGTCGGTCAGGGCAAGGCGTTCGTCGATACAAAAAAATCGGCATTTCAGGAAGCCTTCGAAGCGGGGCGCGAAGCGATGAGACAAGAGCGGGATCGTCTGCGCAACGGGGGATCGAACGGAGCATGACCTACGAAGTCGTCGTCGGCGTCGAAGTGCATGCGCAATTGCGGACCAAGTCCAAGATGTTCTGCGGCTGCACGACGACGTTCGGATCGTCTCCGAACAGCCAGACTTGTCCTGTCTGCCTTGGATTACCGGGAAGTCTTCCCGTCATGAATCAGGCTGCGGTGGAGATGGCGGTGCGCGCGGGGCTGGCATTGAATTGTACGATCGGGGCGAACAATCGGTTTGCCAGGAAAAACTATTTTTATCCGGATTTGCCGAAGGGGTATCAGATCTCGCAGTACGAAGCACCCATTTGCGAGTACGGATGGATCGACATTACCGCCGGCGCCGGGACAAAACGGGTCCGTATCCGGCGCGCCCACCTCGAAGAGGACGCAGGGAAGAACATCCATGAAACCGGCACGAGCGGAAGTCTGGTGGATCTGAATCGCGCCGGCACCCCGTTGTTGGAAATCGTGACTGAGCCGGATATGAGTTCAACGGATGAAGTCATTGCCTATCTGAAGGGTCTGCGCGACATTTTGATGTATCTCGACGTGTGCGACGGCAACATGGAGGAGGGCAGTTTCCGATGTGAACCGAACCTGTCGCTCCGCCCGCTGGGCCAAAAGGAATTCGGCACCAAGGTTGAGTTGAAGAATATCAATTCCTTCAGGTTTGTGAAGGACGCGATGGAGTATGAAATCAAGCGTCAGACCAAGGTGCTGAGCGAAGGTGGGAAGATCAGGCAGGAAACCCGCTCCTGGAACCTCGACCGTAGTGAAACGGCGGTGATGCGTTCCAAGGAAGAGGCGCACGACT
>SXPO01000265.1 GCA_005793285.1 Nitrospiraceae bacterium | reverse complement strand
CTGCCGTTTTCCGAACGCCACAGCGATGGGGAGACCTACGTAGCCCAGCCCTACAACGGCAATCTTTCGTTCCGTGACCTGAGACATGAACCCCTCCGGTGATTTGTCCCAGGATGGCAGAACGTTGCGTTTCCGTCAACGAAGTCGTTTCATCTTCTTCATCGCCGTGCGCTTTCTTGCATGCGAGAGATTGCTCTCTTGAATGCGATGTATTATTGTTTCGACTGAGGGGCTTACGATACGTAACCGATTAATATTATGTACATACTTGGCATTTCTGCTTTTTATCATGATAGCGCTGCTTGTATGTTGCAGGATGGCGAGATTGTCGCGGCGGCGCAAGAAGAGCGGTTTACCAGAAAGAAGCACGATCCGGGATTCCCGCGTCAAGCAGTTGAGTATTGTCTGGCTCAGGCCGGGATTGGCGTTGAGGATCTAAAATATATTGTGTTTTACGACAAGCCGTTCATTAAGTTTGAACGGTTGCTGGAAACCTACCTCGGATTTGCCCCCTCTGGCATTCAATCGTTTCTGGCCGCGATGCCCGTCTGGTTAAAAGAGAAGCTTTTTTTGCGTAACTTGCTGCAAAAAGAAGTGCTGGCCTGTTCGAACGGTCTCGATAAGTCCGAATTGCCGGAGTTTCTCTTCGGCGAGCATCACGAGTCCCACGCCGCATCAGCATTCTACGCGTCCCCCTATGAACGGGCTGCCGTGTTGTGCATGGACGGGGTCGGAGAATGGGCGACTACGTCGGCGTGGCTGGGAGAGGGCAATAAACTAACCTCCCTCTGGGATATTCCGTTTCCCCACTCGATCGGTCTGCTGTACTCGGCCTTCACCTACTATACGGGGTTCAAGGTCAATTCCGGTGAATATAAAGTCATGGGGTTAGCTCCGTATGGAGAGCCGACGTACGTCAAGGCGATTTACGACCATCTGATCGATCTCAAGCCGGACGGCACGTTCAGAATGAATATGGAGTATTTCAACTATTGCACAGGCTTGACCATGACGAGCCGTAAGTTTGACGACATATTTGGGGGCCCTCCCCGCAAGGCTGAGTCGAAGTTCGGTCAGCGCGAGATGGATCTGGCTCGATCTATTCAGGAAGTGACCGAAGAGGTCATGCTGCGGTTGTCGCGGACGATGCATCGGGAAACGGGAGCGGACCATCTTTGTCTGGCAGGAGGTGTCGCACTCAATTGTGTGGGAAACGGGCGGGTGCTCCGGGAGGGACCGTTTAAGGGGATTTGGATTCAGCCTGCTGCAGGCGATGCAGGCGGGGCAGTGGGGGCTGCGCTGAGCGCCTGGCATCAGTATGAGAGCAAGCCCAGGACTGCCGATAATATCCATGACAAAATGAAGGGGAGTTATTTGGGGCCCTCATTCAGCAATGAGGATGTCGAAGTAAGGCTGAAGACCCTTGGGGCGGTATATCGTCGATTCGATGAGAAGGATTTGTACGATCAGGTGGCCGATGAGCTGGCGGCGGGAAAAGTCGTGGGCTGGCATCAGGGCCGGATGGAGTTTGGACCGCGATCTCTTGGCGGGCGTAGCATTCTCGGGGATGCGCGCAATACGAACATGCAGTCTGTGCTGAACCTCAAGATTAAATATCGTGAATCGTTCAGGCCCTTTGCGCCGTCTGTATTGAGAGAGCGGGTGTCGGATTATTTCCAGATGAACTGTGACAGCCCCTACATGTTGCTCGTGGCTCCGGTTCTTGAAAAGCGACGCCTTCCATTCGATCAGAGCCAGAAAGCGCTTTGGGGGATTGATTTGCTCAATGTGCCACGCTCAGATATCCCATCCGTCACGCACATCGATTACTCTGCCAGAATTCAGACGGTTCACGAGGAGACGAACCCTCGGTACTACCAGTTGCTCAAGACGGTTGAGGCAAAGACGGGCTATGCCACTTGTGTGAATACCTCGTTCAACGTGCGGGGGGAGCCGATTGTCTGTACGCCGGAAGATGCCTATCGCTGTTTCATGCGGACAGAGATGGATGTCCTGGTGATCGAAAATTACGTATTGAGGAAAGAGGATCAGGTGCCTCTTGAAGGGGATTCTGACTGGAAGAAAGAATTCGAACTCGACTAGCTAAACTGGGGATAAAGGCAATGGATCACGCAGCCACACGCAAAGAGTTACGGCAATTTGGCTTGTTGGTCGGAGCGGTCTTTGCCGTGATCGGTCTGTGGCCGCTGGTATTTCGCGGGGAGCCGCTGCGTCTGTGGGCAACCGGAGTCGGCGGTCTGCTCATTATATGCGGTGGCGTTTATCCCTCTATGTTGGCGCCTATTCATAAAGGGTGGATGTGGGTCGGGTATATTCTGGGGTGGATCAATACGAGGATTCTGCTTGGCATCGTGTTTTATGGATTGGTTACACCGATCGGTATCGTCTTTCGCCTGATGGGAAAGGATACGATGAGACAGGCATTTTCTGAGTCGAGTACGACCTACAGAGTGGTCCGATCTCCGAGACCCCGTTCCCATATGAAACGTCAGTTTTAACCAGAGGTTTGTTAATTAGGAGGGTGTATGGGCGATTTTCTGATGGAGCTCTGGGCCTTTATGAAGGAGCGGAAGAAATTCTGGCTCCTTCCGATCATTATCGTGCTCGTATTGCTTGGAAGCCTGATTGTTCTGACCCAGGGGTCGGCGGTGGCTCCCTTCATCTATACCCTCTTCTAGGGGTGTCAGGCTCTGAAGGTCAGGCCGGTGGTTTGGTGGCCATAGCAAGCTGCTCGAGAGAGCTATCCAAATGCAAAAAAATAGGATGAAATGAATGGCAAGCTAGTCAATATCCAGATTCTGCCGACAGCACGCATGCATTGACTCATACTGAAGCAGACGAGAAAGATTCTTCCATTGGTGGGCGGGATAGCCTATCGACGGTTCAGTCTGGCCTGGACCAGAAGCCCGTTCGCGTTCTTTTCGTCTGTATCGGCAATGTCTGCCGTAGTTCTGGGGCAGAAGCCATTGCTCGCCACTATGGAATGGGGCTGGTGAAAGTGTTCAGTGTCGGTGTGAGGTTGGTTGCTCTGGATCGGAGGATAGTGCTTGTGATGGTGAAAATGGGCATCGATATTTCGGCCATGCTCCGGAGGGGATGCGGCTGTGGCGATCAGTGGACTTGATAGTGATCTTTGCGATTATGGTAGGGGCCATTCCCGAGCGGTTTTCCGGCCCAGTACCGGCTCCATTGGAGCATGAGGGGCTCCTGTCACTTGTGGAGTCCTGATGGACTTGGTCTGAAGACCTATCGAAGGGGAGGGGATGACTTGCTCCTGCCTGTCCGTAACTTGCTGCTAGATTCCTGCGAAAAGAGTTCTGCGGCTCGATCCTAATGTTGGGTTCAATCATATTGCCTTTCAGTCCAGGCTCAATTGAATGGTGTGAATTTTTCCTGGCTGCGTGTGAGAAAATTGCGGCTAGTCTGGCTGAAGAATGCTGAAAGATCGCTCAGGGGAGAGAGCGGGACAAGGCCAGATTTCTCTAATGCTTTGAAGGGATGTGGTGCCGAGGGACAGAATTGAACTGTCGACGCCAGCCTTTTCATGACAAAATAAAGATGAACAAGAACAATCAATTATTGATAAAACTCAAAGTAAAAAGTGACATTTAGTGTCATTTAATATCAATGAGTTACAGAGTCAGGTGCCACTGGTGGCACTTCATTATTTTCGAAGTCGAAATGGAAAATCAGGCCGGCTTATTTGCTGGAATGATGAGAAGGTAATTGACGGTCACTCAGCTTTGTCAAAGGTGGCTTCTTCGCCGAATATCCATTCTGCACGCGTGCCCAATAGCCTCGCGGGGGGACTGGAACCTGCAGCTTGCGGCAGACCTTCCCTAGCCTTACACCCGAGATTCCGTAGGATTTGGCCACCTCCTGGACGGGTTGTGACCAAACCTGTTTGTAGAGCGCCGCTCGGTCATAGCGGCTCATCAGCCGCGTAAGTTCATCCCTTCGTTTTTCGCGCTCGCTTACAGGCTTTTTCACGAGCCCCATGGTGAGCAATCGCTTCTGCATGCTCGGTGTTCGGATGAGCTCTCGGTAGGTCTCAGGCGCACAGACCTCTGACCGCCTCAGGCGTGACATGATCGTCTTCAGATCGTAATCGCCGACCTTTAAGATCGACCGCCGAATGTCGGTAACCCATTCAGGGTTCGTTTCCTTCCACCGAACTTTGCAAGAAAGGAGAGCCTCAATCGTTCCGGTTCCCGTACGGATAGCCCAGGGGAATGGATTTCCGACCCATATAAGATGGGACGACAGAATTGAGGTCAAATCATTGGGCGGCTGGATGGTCGCAAGGAAGGCAATGACGGACCCATTCTTCGCGTACCGGTACAGAGTGTCGAAGTCGTCACGGGTAGGATCGGGGCCAAGTCGCTTGAGGATGGTTAGCTGTCCCTCGCTGGCAGCTTGTTCGATTGCCGAGCAGCCGGTGAAGCGCTCTTCCCCATCCTGTGTTTCGGCATCCCCTGAAAGGCCCGAATCGGAATTCTGAGTGGGCGCGTGCGCGTCAGCTCCGGCCCAGAGACAGAGGTTGACGCCTTTCTCGTTCCCTGCCTTTGCATGCTCGCCGAGGGCCATATTGAGCTCATGCTGGATTTTCGGGTCTTCTGCCCGGTGCCGCTTCATGAATCCAAGGAGCGGACGGTTTGAGGTTCCGTGGCCCAAGATGGATGCCATCTCGTGGCGTTGAGTCAAGTCATACCCTGCGGCCCTGAATCGCTCATACAGCTCCATGTTGTAGGTGTTGAGTACGGTATAGACATCAGCACTCTTCAGATCTGCTCCCCATTCGAGGAGGAGATCGAAGAGGTCCCAACGTCGGGCGCGCAGGGCCATGTCGAGGGGAGAGTACCGCTCCAATTCGACCTGATAGCCTTTGCTCAGGAGGAGAACCGCGAGTGAGTATTGGCCAGTCTCAAGAGCTATCTGCAGCGCCGTCTTCAGTCGTGTGCCCTTTGGGATGGCTTGCGGCGCAACTTGGATCGGCTTGCCTTGAGCGATCCAACGTTCGACCTCGTACAGGCGTCCGTCCCGACACAGTTGGTGGAGGGCTCGGATGTCTTCAGGGGATTGGGCAAGAAGACGATGTCGGTCCGGATTCTGGTCTTCGGCCATGGTGACTGATTCTAATGCGGTGCGTTATGCTGTGCTAGCCGCTTCTTCCTTTCGGCTCATCTGTGTCGGCCAGGGAAAGAAATGGAAAATATCATACTGGGGCCACTGCTTCATGACTATTTTAAGCCATATGAGGAGTATGCTTTCGTAACATGCTGAATAGTAAAGTTTAATATGTCATCACATTGTCTTGACATTGATGAACTATGAAGATACGATTTGGGGCAATGGGAGGTGGCAAAATGTCAGCACAAGCAGTTCGTACTGAAAAACTGGATATTCGACTGAGCTCCGCAGCCAAACGGAGATTGGAAGCTGCTGCATCCGTTGCCAGTCGTTCGCTGAGTGCATTTGTCCTTGAAAGCGCGCTGTCTCATGCCGAGCAAACGCTGGCAGATCGCCACACATTCGTGCTGAGTAAAGCAAAATGGTCTGAGTTTCAGCGGGCGTTGGATGCTCCAATCCGGTCTCTCCCTCGTCTGCAGCGCTTGTTGACTGAGCCTGGATTCTTTGACGTTGTTCCTGCCCCTACGGAAGAACGTTGACTCCCAGGATCGAAAAGCTTCACTCTCGTCACGCGGTTGACACGTTCGACTGCGGCAACCAGGACCTCAATCGTTTTCTGCAAAAGTACGCGCTCCCGAATCAAGGCAGCGGGGCATCAACCACTTATGTCGGGTTGGCGGATCAAGCGGTGATCGGCTATTACTCGCTGGCTGTGGGGTCGGTGGAGTATGAACAGGCGCCAGCACGAGTCACGAAGGGACTCGCCCATCATCCTATTCCTGTCATGCTGCTCGCACGACTAGCCGTTGACCATCAATGGCAAAAAAAGGGGGTTGGAGCAGGACTGCTGAGAGATGCCATGTTGCGGACGCTTCAGGCCGCAGACATTGTGGGAGTTCGCGCCCTACTGGTCCATGCCAAAGATCATCATGCAACGCGGTTCTACCAGCATTTTGACTTCATCCCTTCACCCAGCGATTCGTTACATCTGTTGATTCTGCTGAAAGATGTGAGAAAGATAGTTTCATAACACCTACGTTCCCCGCGCTCGTTCAACGAGCTCAGTTGGAGGATAGCCAGACTACCTCCTCCGCAAGTAGAGTCTCACCGTTTCCCGTCTTCCTGCTATCTTTTTGTTCCCCCATACTCCCCGAGGAGGGGAAATAGCCCTATCGGTGTGTTGTGGAAACCTCTCTAAGGGAGTACTCTACAGCTACACGGGGGATTAGCCGTGCCCTTCTTTTCACACTTGGAGAACGGGATGGGGCGTAAGCACGATGTAGTGACCTCTCTCGAAAGCGTCGCCGGACGGGCGGCGTCATGTGCAGCGAAGTTCGGTGCGGCGGACTTTGGCTACTGGGCTGGCCTCTGGCACGACCTCGAGAAACTCCATCCCGATTTTCAGACCTCTTTCATATCTCTCAAATCCCGTCGCGAACCTGATCCTTCCACACACTACAGAATCATTTGCTCCCGATGATTAGGTGATGGACAAAACACTGACAAACCTTTGGGCGAAAACTTCCAAGGAAGGTGATGGTCTGTGGCATCCCCTGATCCTCCACATGTTAGATGTGGCTGCCAGTGTGGAGGCTATCTTGCTCCGAGAGCCACCAACTACGCGTTCGAGGATGGCGGACACTCTTGGAATGCCATGGAGTGAGGCCAGGCCATGGCTGTTGCTTCTGGTTGCCTGTCATGATCTGGGCAAAGCTTGTCCTGGCTTTCAGTCGAAATGGCCAGAACTACTGGGTTCAACGGAGCTTCGTCTGCCACGAAGCGCGAATACAGATATTCACCACGCGTTCGTTAGCCAGATTGCATTGTCAGAATTGCTGCTGGAGTATGACTGGCCAGAGGAATTGGCTGAACTGGTTGCCGATGCCGTTGGATGTCATCACGGAAGTCGAGCATCGGAAAGAGAGAAACAAGCAGCCACTGCTGAGATTCATGTCGGGAGAGGCACTCGACTCGAAGCCGTACGGAATGACTGGATGCAGGCACGCCGAAGTCTTCTGGACGCGTTGCTGACGATTCTCAAGCCCACTACGACTCCTATTAAGCACACTCTCACTGGCCCTGATTTCATGCTGCTATCAGGTCTGACAAGTTTCGCGGACTGGGTAGGCTCGAACGAGGAGTGGTTTTCATTCGGAACTGCAGCAGATTGCGATGACCTCCATGATTGGTTTCAGCGAAGCCAGATAAAAGCCAGCCGAGCAGTAGATAGACTTGGGTGGCAACCCAGAACACCCCTCAGCAAGGAGGCACTGCCTTTCAATGAAGTGTTTCCTGAGTTTGCGCCACGGCCCTTACAGCAAGCGGTGGCAGATGCGGTAGCTGACGTAAAGAGTCCGGCCATACTGCTGGTGGAAGCTCCGATGGGCGAAGGCAAGACTGAAGCGGCATTCTTTGCACATCTGGAATTGCAGCGGCGGTTTGAACACCGTGGTCTTTATGTCGCATTACCGACCAAGGCCACAGGCAATGCCATGTTCGAACGCACACTGACGTTCTTGCGCCGTCAAGGGACAGATCACTCGCTCGACTTGCAATTGGTTCATGGCGGTGCGCTGTTGAACGACACCTTTCAGAGTCTGAAAGTGTCTGGGATATACGATCAAAAACCTGGCAGTGAAGTTCGCGCGGCGGAATGGTTTACCAACAAGAAGCGCGCTTTGCTGTCGGAATACGGGGTGGGAACCATAGATCAGGCAATTGTGCCCATCCTGCCGGTGCGTCATCATTTCGTGCGCCTATGGGGCCTCGCCAATCGTGTCGTGGTCTTCGACGAAATCCATGCCTACGACGCGTACACAGGTACGCTCTTGGTCCATATGCTGCGTTGGCTGCTCGCTCTGGGCTCATCAGTGATTCTGCTCTCAGCCACGTTGCCGCCCTCTATCCGCAGAGAATTGGCGAAAGTCGTCGGTGCAGCCCTGCCGCAGCCAGAGAAGCCGTACCCTCGCCTCTCCGTCTTTTGTCCAGGTGAGGCGGTTTATCAGAAGCATTTCGAAGCTGATCCCGCACGTCGTCAGACGGTTCGGCTGCAGGCGATGTCACCGGACCTGTCTGAGATGCGCGTCGCGTTAGCGGGACACCTGACATGTGGCGGCATGGGATTGGCACTGGTTAATACGGTGCAGCGTGCCCAAGACCTGTACCGCGCATTTCCAGAGGGTGAACCGTTGGAGCAGGGAGGTCAGCGTGTCGGCAAGCGTTTGGCTGATGGAACGGAGGTGCTGCTCTTTCACGCACGCTTCCCCGCAGATAAGCGACAGCGGCGGGAGATTTACTCGCTAGAGGCCTTTGGGCAAATGGCTAATCGGAGTGGCCGAAAAATCCTCATCGCGACCCAAGTGGCAGAACAAAGCCTCGATCTGGATTTCGATGTCATCGCGACCGACTTAGCACCTATCGACCTTGTTCTCCAACGCGCAGGACGCTTGTGGCGGCATGTGCGACCGTCCAGGCCGGTTTCTGAGCCAGTCCTTTTGATTGCGGGGCTTGCTGGCGACGAGCCTCCTTCCTTCGGAACGCCTCTCTGGTGGGGGAAAGTGTATCGCGAGGATAATTTGTTGCGAACCTGGATTGTGCTTCGGGACGGACAGCGGAAGGTGTTGAGACTTCCGGATGAAATCGACAGCTTAGTACAACAAGTCTATGAAGAGCAGGTAGAGATATCCGAGTTCTTGGTGGAACGGATGAACAATGCAGTGCGTGCCGAGGGAGAAGCGATAGCGCATCGTCGACAGGCCAATATGGCAATTATGGGACTGCCGGATGATAGGTCCTGGGACAACCCCAACAGATACGTCCTCTATGACGAGGATGAACCTGGTGTGCATCGAACTCTCATGGCACAGACCAGACTGGGAGAAGATTCGGTTATCGTGATTCCCTTGTGGGCAGAGGACGGGTTCGACGCCAAGGCCATGCCGGATTTCGATCAGTCCAAAGCGTGGTTCCTTCGGGCCATGAGTCTTACGCGTAAGAGCGTGGTTCAGAAACTCAGAAAATTTGGAGTGCCTGAAGGTTGGAAGAAATCACCACTCCTGCGTAACTGCTTTCCACTGCGGCTGAACGCGGATGGACGGTGGACAGAAGATGCCACCGTGCGACTCGATGAAGACTTGGGATTGGTGTATGAGGCAAAGGAGAGCGAATGAACCGCTTTAACCTGATTGACGAAGAGTGGATTCCGGTTCGATTTCTCGATGGGAATCGCGGAGAACTAGGTATCCAAGACGTTTTCTTGGGAGCCAAGGACATCGCCGCCATCGAAGATCCCTCACCACTGGTGGTCGCGGCGCTGCATCGTTTCCTCCTCGCAGTTCTGTACCGTGCACTGGAAGGTCCGACTGCTATTGATCAAGCCAAGAAGTTGTTCAAGGAAGGTATTCCTGGCAATAAAATCATAGCGTACCTGGAAAAATGGCGAGATCGGTTCTGGCTTTTCGATGAGAAGTATCCGTTTGGACAAAACCCCAATGTGCCGAACGATGAGGTTGAGCCCTGGACCAAACTCACAGTCGAATTCAACGCGACATCCAACAAGGTTTTATTTGATCACACGGACACGAAGCATCCTGGTGCAAGAGAACCAAAGGAGTGTGCCCGCTGGTTAGTCGCTACCATGGGTTTTTCGATTGCCGGAGGTCGAGGATATTATCCGTCACCGTCGCCCAACGCCATGATGTGTATTCCCCTCGGCTCGAACCTCCATAACACGCTCTGTTATTCGCTCATTCCGTATCCGAATCGAGAAGTTCAGGGAGAAGATACGGCACTGTGGGAGCGCAAGCCCAAGCAGCTTCCCCTTACTGAACCGAAGCAGACGGCTACGGGATATGCAGATCTCTATTCATGGCAGCCTCGGATGATCCTGCTCGAAGAGCTGTCATCAGGTAACGTGGCATCGGTGAGGTTTGTTGCCGGACTAGGTTTTGATAATCCATCCAAACTGCCTGACCCGATGCAACCATACAAGGTTGCCAAGGAGTATGGGAAGTTGCCAGTTCAGTTCAGGGAGGATCGGGGAACTTGGCGAGACTTCGATTCATTGCTGCCAGATGAGACCGACCTTGCGCCTCAGACAATTCAGCATGCCCTTTGTCTTGCAGGGAGGAGCCAGGCCTTACTTCCGAAAACAGTGCTGGTGCTTGGGCTGCGATACACACCGCCGAGCGCCAATGTGGACTTTTGGCGGATGGAGCAATTTACTCTTCCTTCGTCGATGGGATCAGAAGGTGCCATCCGGCATCAAATTAAAGCGCTGCTTGTATTGGCCGAAGAGGCACAAATGTCTCTCTGGGTTGCGTGTAATGTATTCGCCCGGGATATCCTCAGCCGTGGTGACAGAGATCCTGACAGGGGGGACGTTAAGCGTGTTGTTCAGCAGATGCACGTGCACTCTAGGTACTGGTCTGTCTTGGAAGTCCGCTTCCATGAAATTATTCAAGGGTACAAGCTCAACCGAGAATCTGACCAAATCCGTTATCAGTGGGTCAACTCAGTACGGGACGCTTTGAAGCAGGCATGGGAACAGCATCGCGCCTCGGTTTCCATGGGCGATGCCTGGGCCATCAGAGCGCTGGTAAAAGCCGAAGGGCCTATACGGGCGAAGCTGAAAGAGCTCGACGAGGAAATCCTCAAACTCACACCGGCGATGGAGGGGATATGAGTGGATTCATTGAGTGGCTGGAAGGCCTCAACAAGAAAGATACCAAGGTCAGGGCGGTGTTGCGACGTAGCCTGGCGTTTGATCCGGGAGCCTTCGTACCTGTTTATCCCTATGTCGAGCCGTTCTTGAAGGGTGAGAATAATTTCTGGCGGAGGGAAATGCTTTACCTCGTAGCTGGTCTTTGGGCAACCCACTGGCGGGAAGGCGGTCTCGGTACCCCGATGACTATTGGAAAGGCATGTGCGGCTCATCGGGCGGCAACTGGCTCCACCAGCACCGAACGCCGGTTCATCACGCTGCTTGATTCCGATAATGATCAGTTGCCTCACCATCTGCGTCAGATGGTTGCTCTGCTTAAAGATCAGCCCATAGACTTCGAGACCCTTCTGACAGGTCTTGTGTATTGGAACGATGATAGAAAGCGTACCCAGAACGCGTGGGCGCAAGATTTCTATCGAAACATACAAGATGACATGGGAACAGAATCCACTATCCAGGAGGAGAAAACCGCATGAAGACCTTGATCGAGATCCATGCCCTGCAACATTTCGCTCCCTCGAATCTGAATCGCGACGACACGGGTGCTCCCAAGGATGCTTGGTTCGGCGGTACCCGCCGTGCGCGGGTTTCTAGCCAGTGCCTCAAGCGGGCAGTGCGCAGCTATTTCGGTGAAAAGAAAAGCGAGGGGTTTTTTAGTCCCGATGAACTCGCGGTGCGAACCAAGCGGGTGTATCAGGCCATTGCCGATCTGCTGGATGATAAACGCGCAAAGGACGAAACGTTAGCCAAGGCGGAAATCGCCTTGTCATACGTCAAACTCAAAGCTACTGAAGGGGGAAAGACTCAATGCCTGCTCTTTCTTGGTCAGAAAGAAATAACAGCTTTGGCCGACGCGATTCATCAGTTTTGGGATCAGATTGTTCCTGAGGCGAAAGAAGCTGGTGGAAAGACCAAAGGGAAAGGGAAAAAGGCGGCTGCTGGCAGTGCGCCGAAGGAAGTTCATGACCGCATAGACTCCATCTTCAACGGCGGTAAAGCCGTGGATGTGGCGCTTTTTGGGCGCATGCTGGCGGATATGCCTGAAAAGAATCAGCACGCCGCATGTCAGGTTGCCCACGCGATTTCGACCCATGCGGTCGAACGGGAGTTCGATTTCTATACGGCTGTGGACGATCTGAAACCAGAAGACACGGCTGGCGCTGACATGATGGGAACGGTGGAATTCAATTCGGCCTGCTTTTATCGCTATGCGGTGGTTGATTGGGAAAAATTAAAAGACAATCTTCAAGGGGACGCAGAACTTTCGGAAAGAGGATTGAAGGCATTCCTTGAAGGCTTTGTGATCGCAGAGCCAACCGGCAAACAAAACACCTTTGCGGCGCATAATCCGTCGGAGTTCGTGGCTGTGTCGGTGCGTCGCAACACTGCGCCGCGCAACCTTGCCAACGCCTTTGAAACGGCTCTTCCTGTGGGCAAGGATGAATCGTTTACCAAGAAGTCTGCGGAGAGACTTGTCGAGAAAGCAAAAAAACTGAACGCTGTGTACGGGGGTGACGGACAAACCTTTGTGTTGAACCTCACGGAGACCAAACTTGATGGATTCGGAACATCGGTTAGCACGTTGAAGGAACTGCTGGAGAAAAGTCTCCATGCTGTGAAGGAGTAAATCATGCCCACCCTGTTGCTACGATTCATAGGCCCCATGCAATCGTGGGGGACGACCAGTCGCTTCGATCAACGCGATACAGGGAAGGAACCCAGCAAGTCAGGTGTTGTGGGCCTGCTTGCCGCTGCAATGGGAATCGATCGCGAGAATTGGGATGATCTGGAACCGTTGACGCAACTTTCCATGGGTGTCCGTCATGACCGGCCGGGAGTTCCAAAGCGTGATTACCAGACTGCGCAGCACATCATTTCTGCTGATAGGTCGAAGATCCACGATACGGCTGTGACTACGCGAGACTATCTGGCCGACGCAGCCTTTCTGGTGGGGTTAGCAGGCGAAGACCGTACGTTTTTGGAACAAATACATGCTGCACTACACGATCCCGTCTGGCCTCTAGCTCTGGGCAGAAAATCCTATGTACCCTCCGAGTCGATCTGGATGGAGAATGCTGTGCAGGATGTACCGTTGCGAGAGGCTTTGGCACGGTTCCCGCGGATCGCTACGCTGCGGAAATGGGAAGAACTGCCTGAGAAATTATTGGTCTCTTTCGAGTCCGAGGACGGTTCGGGCGTACTCAAAATGGACCAACCGCTGTCATCGTTCGCCGAACGGCGCTTCGGCGCGCGGTTTGTACACTCGGAATGGATTCCTTTCCCTCAGGGGGTAACTCATGTTTCTGCATAGAATCCATCTTGACCCACGCTGTCGTGAGGCTAGGCGCGATCTGGCAGACCCGTATCAACTCCATGCCACGCTGTGTCGTGCATTTAGCCCTCCGGATCGTAAATGCCCGGAAGGAGAAATTCTGTGGCGGCTTGAGCCGGAGACAGGTTCCGATGGATGTCCACGGGTTCTCGTTCAGAGTCGGACGATCCCCAACTGGGAGGGCATAGGTGTAAAAGGATGGCTAGCGAAGACCGATCCTCCTGTTGATGTGAAAAGTCGTTTAAAACTCAATGCACTCGCAATCGGCAAGCGATTTCGTTTTAGACTGCGAGCCAATCCTTGCGTCACTCGTGCTGGCAAGCGGTTGGGCTTGCTGCGACTAGAGGAACAAGAACAGTGGATTGCGCGAAAAGGCCACTTGCACGGGTTTGCACTTCCACTACTGCCCTCCTTCGATCTTTCAGAAGTGGGGCCAGATCGGATTGATGTACGGGTTTCTCAAGAACAGATGCTCAGTGGCACACAGCAGCACGGCAACGCGATCCGTGTCTTCTCTGTTTTGTACGATGGTGTCATAACAGTGACCGACGCGGACGCGTTTGTGAAGGTACTGCATACGGGTATCGGGCATGGCAAAGCCTTAGGGCTTGGGCTCCTCTCCGTGGCACCGATAGCATGACGTGAATAGGATTGGAGTCTTTGTATGGCTGACATTCTGCCCCCGCTCAAACCCATTTCCATCAAAGAACGTCTATCTGTGCTCTACATTGAGTATGGTCAACTCGATGTCCTCGACGGGGCCTTTGTGGTCGTGGATAAAAACGGTGTGCGGACGCATATCCCTGTTGGGGGTGTCGTGTGTTTGATGCTGGAGCCTGGTACGCGAGTGTCTCACGCGGCCTGCGCCCTGGCGGCCCGTGCAGGCACGTTGCTGGTATGGATAGGCGAAGCCGGTGTTCGGCTTTACTCTGCTGGCCAACCAGGAGGCGCTCGCGCAGATCGCCTTCTCTGCCAAGCTAAGCTGGCGCTCGACGATGAACTGCGATTGAAAGTGGTCCGCAAAATGTACGCGCTTCGGTTTGGCGAGGAGCCGCCCAAGCGCCGCTCTGTGGATCAGTTGCGCGGCATTGAAGGCGCACGGGTGCGTGAGACCTACAAACGCCTCGCG
>SXPO01000264.1 GCA_005793285.1 Nitrospiraceae bacterium | reverse complement strand
TGGCCCGCCCTGCGTCTTATTCTGAAGAATCCTCCGGAGCAGGTCCGCTTCCTTATCCCTCTGTGCCGGAGGAAACCCCGCCATCTCTCGCGTCGAGCCAGGCGGCAAGCCAAAGTCCTTCGGCGCCACGCCCAGCGGCGCGATACGCTCATTCCGTAATTCGAGCACTCGCGTGACCGCCGAGAGAGACAATTCGGGATCACCCTCGACGCCACGGATCACCAGCCCGCGCGGACAACCGAGCATGCGCAACGCTTCGACCGTTTTTTCAAAATGCGGCGGATGCGACAATCCGACGACCTGAGAGGCGGCTCGCGCCGGGTTCAGCAGCCTCGCAATCGGATGAAACACATTCCTGACGCCAAGCTCCTGGCGCATTTCTAGGAATCGATAGACCGGAGGGTGGTAGAGACCGATGTCCAAATAGGCGAAGCCCTTCCTATTCAGTTCCTCAGTCGCTATCTTGGGCTCGAAGTCGATGGGAATGCCCAGCGCCTTCAGTACCCCGGCGCTGCCGGGCCGTCCCGGCACACCGTCATAGCCATGCATCAACACCGTGGCGCCGGCCGATGCCGCGACGATTGACGCGGCGATCAACGCATGGAACGTATCCTGCTTGCCGGCGTAACTGGGGATATCGACCAAAGCCGCATCCCGTGACACAGCAAGCGGCGGCACATACTGCCGGGCGGCAGCGGCCATGGCAGCCAATTCCGTGACCGACTCCGACTTGAACCGCATGGCGATCAAGAACGCCCCGACCTGTGCCGGGGTCGCCGCCCCTTCGATCAACGCCTTGATGGCCTGCTTGGACTCCTCCCACGTCAAGTCCTTGGATACTTTCGGGCCCTTCGCAATTTTGGCAATAATGTCTTGAATGGGCATTCTTACGCCTTGTGCAACCCGCACTCCGTCTTTGTAAAGTTTTTCCAGCGACCAGCTCGCGGATCGTCACCGTCTGCGACCGGCGCGGTGCAATGAGTGCAGCCGATACTGGGGTAATTTCGATCATGCAGCGGATTATAGGGAACTTCGTAGACCTTGATATAGGTCCATACATCAGCCCAGGTCCAGCGCGCCAAGGGATTCACTTTCACAAGACTAAACTTGCTATCCCACTCGATCAACCCGGCGCTGGCCCGGGAAGGGGCTTGGTCGCGCCGGATACCGGTGATCCAGGCATCGTACCCTTGCAACACGCGGGTCAACGGCTCAACCTTCCGCAATTGGCAGCAACGGTCAGGCTCTTTCGCCCACAAGGCGTCGCCGTATTGCGCCGCCTGACGTTCAGGCGTGAGCAGTGATGTGACTTGTACCAACTGTGCCGGTTTCAAGTGATACCGCTCGATAATGCGATCCCTCGTCGCATAGGTTTCCGCAAACAAAAAGTCCGTATCAAGATAGAACAGAGGCACGGAGGGGTCTAGACGATGGATCATATCGACTAAGACGACATCTTCCGCGCCGAAGCTGCAGGCAAGAACAATCTTTCCCGCGTAGCGCGGGAGGGCGGACGCCAGCACGTCCTGGGGCTGCTGTGACTCGAGCGAATCGCTCCATCCCTTGAGATCGGCCTTGAGGTCGGCCATCGATCCGACTCCGTCCTGTGACGCCATCATCAACCTGACTTCCTCTTACTCGCCGACCTTCTCGACCAGCACTCGATAATGAGTGGCATCCGACTCCAACGCCTCTTGCAACAGCACGTTGTGGCCATCGTTCTTGAGGCTCATCGGCACGTTCTTGATCGGCTCACCCGCATCCAGCCAGACTTCCAGCTGTTCGCCGGCATCCATCATTTCCAATTTCAACTTCGTCTTCACGTAATTGAGCGGACAGGCCACGCCGCGCAGGTCGTATACCGGCGCGGCTGCTTGAACAGGAGCGGCCGTCGTCGCCTCGACCGGCACCAGCGGTGGCGGAGCTTGTGCTTCCTGCACCGAAGCCAACTTCAGATCCTTGCCCATCTGTTCTGTCGCCACCCGGCAGGCATCGACGAACCCTTTTGCAAAGACCATCTTCTCCCGCGCCGATTTCTCCGTCGTCTCCTTCGGGCCGAGATCACCGACGGTCTTATTCAGATTCCGGTACATCGGAGATACCATGCCCTTTTGGGCAATCCGGCTGTCGAATTCAATGAAGGGTTCGGAATCGGTCGACGGCTCAAGCCCTTCCGCCACCAGCAACGCTTTGGCTGCCGCCAATACCGCGCGGTATGACTTATTCACGGAAACGGAGTACTGGTGGTTGTCCACCAGGAGCTTCGCCTGATAGAGCTCCTGATCGGCTTCGAGAATGCCGTTTTCGATCATTTCCAGAGCCCCGCCGGCACACTCGCCCGGTCCAAGGTCTTCGAGAATAAATTCTTCCTCCCCCTCCCAATCGTAATAGAAGGTGGGGTCGTCCTCATAAGCCGGGACGATCGTGTAGGGAATCAATTCATCTTTCAATTTGTTTTTCCCCACACGGACGATGAAGCTCGGAAGACCTTCATTTGCCAGACGGTCGCGGCGATAGACATCGATCAAATGAGTGAGCGCCGCCGGCACCGCTTTGGCCGGCAGTTTGACCGTCATCTGGCCGATACGGGGCGTGCCGTTGACGGAACCGCCCAGATGCAGCTCATAGTGCGGAGCA
>SXPO01000036.1 GCA_005793285.1 Nitrospiraceae bacterium | reverse complement strand
GTTCCGCTCGCGATAATAGGCAATTGCCTGATTCAGCATCTTGATTTCCGCATCGCCCAAAGCCATCCGTACCGGCATCGGCTCTTCGCGCACCGGTTTGCCTCCATGTATGGCAAGCATTGGGTTCGGCGCTGCAGCTTCCACGAGCGGGATGTCTTTCATGTGAGACCTAGTTTAGCCGAGATGGTATTCAGGTCAAGCCCGTGGGCTGCCAGCAAATCGTTATGAGAGCCGTAGTTATGGATGAACTCGTCCCGAAGTGTGAAGGTGTCCAGCTTGCAAACCGCGCGACAGTCCCAGGCAGTTTCCTTCACCAGACCAGCTAAGCCGCCACGCGGCACAGATTCCTCGATCACCACCACTTGCTTGTGAGCGGCAAGTGCGGCGGCGATGCCCTCACGATCGAGCGGTTTGAGCGTATGAACCGACACGAGAGACACGCTCTTGCCCGCCTGCTCGAACCGCTCAGCCAGGCTGGCTGCCACCTTTATGATGGGGCCATAACTGAGGATGCAGACGTCATGCCCATTTTTCAGATACCGCAATTTTCCGAACTCCCATGGGTCCGGCGCCTTGGAGGTGAAATCCGGCTCTCCCGCCTTGCCCAGCCGCAAATACACCGGCCCACGCGTCTGTTCTGTGCACCACAAGGTGGCGGCTCTCGTCTCCGCCGGATCGCAGGGCGCGATGATCGACATATTGGGAATGGCACCGGCCAGCGCCACGTCTTCCATAGCGTGATGCGTCGCACCCAGCGTCGAATAGGTGACGCCGCCGCCGATGCCGACGATGGTCACAGGCAGGCTGTGGTAGCAGAGATCGTTACGAACAAACTCGTACGGCCTGAACAGCGTAAAGGTCGCAATGGTATAGGCAAAGGGACGCAGGCCACGCAGCGCCATCCCGGCGCACATGCCGATCATGATCTGCTCGGCCACGCCGGTGTTGATGAACCGATCGGGAAAATCCTCGCGGAATTTCTGGATCGAGCCGGCCGGCGAGATGTCGGCCACGATGACAGCCAGCCTCGCATCCTTTTTACCCGCTTCATAAAAGGTATCAGCGAAGGTATTCCTCACGATGCAATCTCCGTTAATCCAGCCATCGCCTGGGCGTACTCGTCCTTGTTAGGCGAACGGTAATGCCAGATGTTCACGTGTTCCATAAAGGATACTCCCTTCCCCTTGACCGTCTTGCCGACCAGCATGAAGGGTTGCTTCCCACTCCGGTTCATGACCGCGTTATACATCGCACCGGCGTCGTGGCCATTGACCTCCACCGCCTCCCATCCGAATGCGCGGATCTTGTCGAGCAAGGGATAGAAGGCCGGATGGCCTTCACTCATGCGTGTCATCCCTCCAAAGTCATTCAGATCGACAAACGCGATAAGATCACGAAGATTAAGATTGGCGGCCATCATCATGGCTTCCCACGTCGAGCCTTCCTGCAATTCACCGTCGGAGATCACGACGTGCGTGCGGCGGTCAGTCCCCTTAAGCTTCTCCGCATAGGCCATGCCGGTCGCGATCCCCATACCATGACCGAGCGAGCCGGTCGAGCCCTCGATGCCTGGCACACCATAGTCCGGGTGCGCCCCAAGCCGCCCGGCCGGGGTGCAATAGCGGTCAAGGTCGGTCTTGGACAGAATCCCCAGGTCTTCGAGGATCACGTACTGCGACAGGCAACCGTGGCCCTTCGACATGAGGAAACCGTCGAGGAACTGCCCGGGATTTGCATGCTGCGGATCTGGCCGCATCAATTCATGATAGATGAGATCCACCATCTCCAAACAGGAGAAGGCCGGTGCCACGTGCAGCGCCGTCACTTGTTGCGAAATATCCAGCACCCGCCGGCGATACAACAGGCAGCGTCGGCGCGCCGCAGCGAGATCGAATCGGTTGCGTTCTGTTCCCTTGCTCATATCACGTTTCCAGTAAATCGTTAGGCCCGAAGGGTATAATCCATCGGCCAATCGCGAAGTTGATCTACATATTTCCGTCCCCAGTCCACCATCTCGGACAGGCCTTCCTCGATGCTGATTTGGGGCTCCCACCCGATCTCCCGCTTAATGGCAGAGGAATCCAGCCAGTATCGGGAATCCTGCCCAAGCCGATCTTCGGTGATCACGCAGAGCTCGTCGAATTTCATCCCGAGCGCCGTTGCGGTCTTCTCCACTAGCGAACGAATCGAAATCGGCTGTAAGGGGCCGACGTTATACACGGTTCCCAACGGAGCCTTTTCCGCCACCATATGAATGGCGCGCCCCAAGTCCCGCGCGTGGAGATACGACTTCTCCGCCCTCCCGCCGCCCTGCAACGGGAGCTTTCGGCCGGTTAGACCGCAGATGACGGCCTTCGGAACCACCCGATGGAGCAACTGACCAGGACAATAGGCATTGGATGGACGCACGATGTTCATCGGAAATTTCAAAAATTTGTGCACGGACAGAAGATACATGTCGAAGGCGACCTTCGACGCCGCATAGGGGCTCGATGGCTTGATCGGCTCATCTTCTTTGGTGGCATGATTAACCGAGCCGTACATCTCCGAGGTGCCGATCTGAATGAACCGCTCCAGATAAGAGCGTTTCATCAGTTCCTCGGCCAGCCGCGCCAGCGCCATCGAGTTCGTCTCGAAGAACCGCCAGGAGTGTTTCCACGAAACGGCGCCCTCACCTTGCGCTGCGTAATTAATGATGACTTGCGGCTTCTCCTTGTCGAAGAGCTCCAGCAGCAGATCCAATTCATGCGTGACATGATAGGCGTGATAGGAATACCGCTTGTCGCCCTTTCCCACATTGAGCGTAAACGGTTCCGGCCGAGCCGGATTGCGCCCGACCGCAATCACACGATCGGTGTCCGCGTGATCAAGGAGATATTTTGATGTGTGGATCCCGAAAGACCCGCCTCCGCCAAGCACTGCGTATCGTTTCATAAGCCTCTCACTTTCTGGTTATCCCGGAACTACAGACGATCAT
>SXPO01000263.1 GCA_005793285.1 Nitrospiraceae bacterium | reverse complement strand
TGCTCTAGCGCAGCTCCCCCAGCTTCATAATGATGCTTCATCCGCGGATAGTCCGCCGGCAAACAGGCAAATAATGCAATTGTTTTGACAGGTTTTCTGCCTCCCCGTAGACTCGCCTCATAGTCAGGATTGTCTTACTAATCGGCCGATAGAGCCGTAACAGGACGAGTAGACCTATGGCTACGTTTGCATATGTTGGGCGGAGCAAGTCAGGGGCTGTCAAAAAAGGCGAGCTTGTTGCCAAGTCACGCGATGAAGCGGTCGAGCACCTGCGCAAACAAAGTGTTGTTGTAACAAGCCTTGAGGAGAAAGCAGCCGGGCAAGGATTTTCGCTGAGTCTCGGCAGCGGGGTGAGCGAGAGGGATCTTGTCGTGTTCACCCGTCAATTTGGGACCATGATCAATGCTGGATTGCCTTTGATCCAGAGTCTCGAAATTCTCTCGACACAATCAGAAAATGCAGCGCTGCGGAAGGCGATCAGTGAGGTCAAAGTGCAGGTTGAGGGAGGATCGACGTTTTCTGATGCGCTCCGCAAGCACCCCAAAATTTTCGACGATTTGTACGTTAATATGGTTCACGCAGGAGAAGTCGGCGGGCTGCTGGATACGATTCTCAGCCGTCTGTCCAAACACATTGAAAAAGCCATGAAGCTGAAGGCACAGATCAAGAGCGCGATGGTGTATCCGTCCGCCATCGTCGGGATCGCCGGCATTGTGATCACCGTACTCATGATCTGGGTCATTCCTGTTTTCGAGAAGATGTTCAAGGAAATGTCCGGGGGGGGAAATGGCCCTTCCGGGGCCAACGCAACTTGTGATCGATATGAGCAATTTCGCGCAGGCGTATTGGTTCATCATTTTGGGAGTGATTGTAGGGAGCGTGATGGCATTCAAGAAGTACTATGGCTCTACCCAAGGGAGGCTGGTGATTGATCGGTTCGCATTGAAGCTGCCGGTGTTCGGGGATTTGATCCGAAAGGCCTCCGTGGCAAAGTGTACCCGCACTCTTGGCACCTTGCTGGCCAGCGGCGTGCCGCTGCTGGAGGCATTGACCATTTGTGCAAAGACCTCAGGAAGCAAGGTCGTTGAAAATTCGCTGTTGGAGGCGAAGGTCAGTATCAGCGGCGGAAAAACGATCTCTGAGCCGTTGGCCAAGAGCGGAACGTTTCCCAAAATGGTGACTCACATGATCGCAGTCGGGGAGTCGACGGGCGCATTGGATAGCATGCTGGGGAAAATCGCGGATTTCTACGAGGATGAGGTGGACCAAGCGGTGACGAACCTCACTGCGCTCTTGGAACCTATGATGATGGTATTTCTTGGTACTACTGTAGGATTTATCGTGGTGGCAATGTATTTGCCGATCTTTACGATGGCACAGGCCATCGGGTAAGCGATCGAAGCCGCAGAAAACTCCTTCTCGCTCGACGTGGCGTAAGCCAGGTCGAGCGAGTGAGGTCAACTCACTCGAGCCCCGGACACGTATCGCGGCGCCTTCCAATTCCATGTGATCTTTGATTGTTCGTGAATTTCCATGCCGCCTGCTCTGAAGGGTAGGCGGTAGGATGGCCAAGGGGGAACGAGTCGAAACCTTTTATGTACTGATCGTACTCACCTAATGGAGTTTCTCCAATACGCCAGCCCTCCTGCGCTGAATGTGAAAGAGGCTGATTTGAACAAAATGAAAGGATCATTCACCGGTGCGATCTCGAACAAGGCCGGGTCGTTCGAGGTTGGGGCATGAATGGCGGGGCAATGTTCGGGAATTGGAGAATTTGATCGAGCGCGTCGTCGCATTTTCAGTCGGGGAGACGGTGACCGATACGGATGTTCAGGGTTGGCTGCATTAGTCACTTTCAGCGCAGCCACAACAGGGTGTGCCGCTCGAATGGACGGACGATGGAGTGGATCTTGAGGGGCTTGTCAACGGGATTGAGAAAGATCTGTTGCTCAAGGCGCTTGAGCGATCGAAATGGGTCAAGAAGAAGGCCGCTCGGTTGCTTCGGCTGAGCACACGATCGTTTCGGTATCGGCTGGAAAAGTATGCTATAAAAGGGGGTCGTGACTAAAGACTCTTCAGAATCAGTTGCCGTCTCGTCGTCCCCCCTTACTGTTTTCGCTCCCGCCAAAATCAATCTTGTCCTTCGCATTCTCGACCGCCGCACCGACGGGTTTCACAATCTCTGGTCTCTGATGCAGACTGTCCAATTGGAGGACGAAGTCGTCATTCGGATCAATCGAGAGCATGCCGACATCAGGCTGCAATGTGACGTTCCCTCATTGAGCGTGGACCATACGAACCTTGTCTATCGCGCCGCGGAGGCGGTGCTGCGCCGTTGTGAGCGAAGGATTGGGGTGGAGATTGTTTTGGTCAAGCGAATTCCGATGGGAGCGGGGTTAGGAGGGGGGAGCAGTGATGCAGCGGCCACGATCATCGGACTCGACCGGGCATTGAATCTGGGGTGGTCGGTGGTGGACATGGCGCAAGTCGGTCAGGCGCTGGGTAGTGATGTGCCGTTCTTTTTTTCCGCTCCTTCAGCCGTGGTGACGGGGCGAGGCGAACAGGTGCATCCTGTTCGAATCGCTGGGAACCGATGGGTTGTTCTTGTCAATCCTGGGTTTTCAGTTGAGACAAAGTGGGCCTATCAAGACCTCTCTTCGAGCCGGACCAAGGTACGACCGCTTTCGGATATTCATGCAGCACTAGGGCGGGAATCCGGACTTTCATGGGAACAGGTTCTTGACGTAGCTGAGAATGATTTTGAGGCGCCGGTTTTCGGGGCCCATCCTAGTCTTCAGGAAATCAAACAGGCACTTCTGGCGCAGGGCGCAGAGGCTGCACTGTTGTCGGGTAGTGGGGCGACCGTCTTCGGGATTTTTCGGAACAAAGGAGAGGCTCGGCAAGCGCAGGCCCACTTTCAAACTCAACCTCGTCTCAAGGTTTTTGTCGTCGGTGCATCGTCCGGCCCCCTGATCGTTCAGTCATAACTGGGGTGTGGCGCAGCAGATTCGGTTGACAGAAGCCTGATATTTCCGATACAGTTCGACCCCTTGGTTCCCTTTCTCTGCGCGTGCAGCGGACGAGGGGGTATGGATCCTAAGAGTCCGCCTGCGCTTACCGAATAAGAACCACTAGAGAATTCAGAGTCTTACGAGCACTGATTAGGACACATAGATAAAATCTGATGAACCGGGAATTGAAAATTTTCTCTGGCAACGCCAACCTTGCGCTTGCCCAAGAAATCGCTACGTACTTAGGACAGAAACTGGGTGAGGCAACGGTCTCATCGTTCAGTGACGGTGAGATTCGGGTCCGGATCGACGAAAACGTGCGTGGCGCAGACGTATTTGTGGTCCAGTCTTGTTGCCAGCCGGTGAACGATTCATTGATGGAGTTGCTGATCGTCATCGACGCGCTCAAGCGGTCGTCGGCGAATCGTATTACCGCAGTCATCCCGTACTTTGGATATGCCCGCCAAGACCGAAAAGACCAACCGCGTGTACCCATTACCGCTAAGTTGGTTGCCGATTTGATTACGACGGCCGGAACGGACCGGGTATTGACGATGGACCTCCATGCGGGACAGATTCAGGGATTTTTCAACGTGCCGGTAGACCATCTTTATGCGATGCCGGTGCTGTTGGAGTACATCACGAAAAAGAAGATCAACGATCTCGTTGTCGTGTCGCCTGATGCCGGTGGCGTGGAGCGTGCCCGTGCCTTGGCCAAGCGGATTCAGGCCAATCTGGCGATCATTGACAAGCGGCGTGAAGGGCCGAATCAAGCTCAGGTGATGAACATCATTGGTGATATCAAAGGTAAGAGTGTGTTGCTGTTGGACGACATGATCGATACAGCCGGTACGATTGTCCAGGGTGCGCAGGCTTGCGTCGATCAAGGCGCGCGCGAGGTCTGGACTGCCTGCACACACGCGGTGCTCTCTGGCCCTGCATTGGAACGGCTGCAGAAATCCTGTCTCACACAGGTTGTCGCGACCAATACGATTCCTCTGCGGGGGAAAGAACAGGCGTGCCCCAAATTGTATCAATTGTCGGTGGCCCCTCTTCTGGGAGAGGCTATCAGACGTATTCACGAAGATGAGTCGGTCAGTTCACTATTTGCCTAGGCCCCCACGCACTGGGCCTTTGGCCGCACGCAGGGGAGATGGAGGAGTATCATGAAGTTCGATTTAGCAGCGACGGTAAGAGAGCAGGCCGGCAAGGGCGTCGCGCGGTCCATGCGGCGAGCGGGCAAAGTTCCGGCAGTGCTCTATGGACAGGGCGAATGTCTCATGCTCACGGTTGACCCGGACGAGTTGATCAAGATTTTGAAGTCCCATGCAGGCAGTTCCGCTTTGATTGCGTTGGCCATTGCGGGCGCAAAATCTAATCCGAGCCGCACTGCGCTCCTGCGCGATTATCAGGTTGATCCCGTGAGCGGTGCCGTGCTGCACGCGGACTTCTTTGAAGTATCTATGAGCAAGCCTATTCGGGTCAAAGTTCCGATCCAGGTTATTGGAGGAATCCCTGCCGGTGTGAAGGAAGGTGGAGTGTTGTCCCATAATATGCGCGATCTGCATGTTGAATGTCTGCCCTCTCTCTTGCCGGACCATATCGAGATCGATGCGTCGGCCTTGAATATCGGCGGCGGCATCCATGTCAAAGATATGGCGGTGCTGGAAGGGGTCCGCTTTTTGGATGATGCCGAGCAAATGGTTGTCAGTGTAGTGGCGCCCATATCTGATGCCAAGCTCGAAGCGCTCTTGACGAGTGCGACAGGTGCCGCAGGAGAACCGGAAGTCCTGGTCAAGGGCAAGGAAGCTGGGGCTGGGAGTGAAGGCGCGGAACCGGCGAAAGCTGGCGCCGCAGCGTCGGCGGGTGAGGCGAAAGCAGGAGAGAAAAAGGACGCCGGCAAGGACGCAGCTGCCTCCAAGGGTGACAAAAAGGAAGCTGAAAAGAAGAAGTAACGGTGCATCTCCTCGTCGGACTGGGCAATCCCGGCAAGGTCTACGCCAAAACTCGCCACAATGTCGGTGTGTGGGTTATCGAGCGGGCTGCTGCTCGATGGGCAATCCACCTTTTCCCACGCGGCGCGGCGCAACGAGGCTCCGGGCGGTTGGGGTCGGAGTTGATCGAGTTGGCCGGGACGCTCGACTTTATGAATGTGACCGGCCCTCCGCTCAAGGGGCTGCTTCGCGACCTGACGCTGATCCCAGATAATCTCATTCTCATTCATGATGATCTCGACCTCGAAGCGGGGTGTATCAGGATCAAGCAAGCAGGCGGGCATGGCGGCCATAATGGCATCAAGTCCGTCATTGAGGCATTAGGCACTTCCCGCTTCGTGCGGCTCAAGATCGGCGTTGGGCGGCCTGCGCCGAGGCAGAATTCAGCCGATTATG
>SXPO01000035.1 GCA_005793285.1 Nitrospiraceae bacterium | reverse complement strand
TCTGGCAACCGGGTCGACCGCATCAGGGTTCGCAAATACGCATGTTATGACGATGCGTGATGCCTTTGGAGACTGGAATTTCGATAAGGAGAAAGAACACCGACTTCGACTCGGATTGCAGCGGGTCCCCTGTTCCTTTGATAACTGGCAAGCTAGCCGCGTCCGTATGGCGCTCGACCGGGCGGATGCGACGAACAGTTGTGCGAGCAGCGAGCGTGACATGGGTATCTCGTACATGTGGACGCCGAAGGTTGCACAGCAACGATATAAGCAAATGTTGGACTACATGTACGGCCCCGGTGATTACGGGGTCTTTCATCTTGCGGTGTATAACGGGCAAGGGCTCAATCAGCTGGAGACGAATAACGATAAACATGTCGGCCTGCGACTTAGCTGGCCCTGGGAGCTGCCTGGCGGCTATCTGATGGAAACGGGCATGAACGCGATGCGCGGACAGTTTGGGGTCAGTAAGGGCACAGCGGCAGCGGGTACCACGCTCTATTCCACCTACGACAGTAGTCACGGGTCCGGGAAATATACCGATGAGCGACTGAACTTGTACATCTACTTCCCGCCTCAGCCATTCGGGTTTATTACGGAGTATACGTTCGGCCGTGGTCCGCAACGAAACGCCAATGGCTCAATCGGTGAAAGCGCCCTCTATGGAGGATATGCGCAGGGACACTATCAGTGGAAATACTCGGATATCGGTCTGGCGAATATTTATACGCGCTACCAGGAATATCATGGCGGTATCAAGTTCCAGACGGGTGCGCCGGATGGCACGATGACCGAACTTGAAACCGGCATTGCCTGGCAGCCAGACCCCCAGTGGGAATTTACCGTGGCCTACTCGGTGCGGCATCAAAATCATCTGACCCAGACCCTGTACGGCTCCAGCTCAGTCCCTGGTCAACAATATGAAGTGAACGGTAATCTGCTCCGGTTCCAAGCGATCTGGTTCTGGAACTAGGCCACCGCAAGGGCATGGTGGATACCCATTCCCTTGCCGTCGCCTATGACTCCGCGCCTGTGGCACTGCACGGCCACGGGCGCGGCCTCATTTTGGTTCGTGGAACGCGTGATGCAACGGTGTGCTTGCCGTGCCCTCTCGACTGAGTGGTCGCGAGATTTTTCGGATCGGTTGGGGGAAGCGTGGTCTTCAGATTCGAGGGGGCTCAAACGGTGCGAAGTCGATTCGTGGCACGCCCGCGCCTCTCCCCTCCCCTTGCAGCAGTGGATGGTATCGTCATCACGTGGCGCTGGTCTGCGTGCCACCGAGGCTTGCTGCCCGCGTAGAGACGCAGCCCAACCTATGGACATCGGCCTTGACCATGTCTGTAAGATGGCGTCAGCGTGTAGAGACACAACATAGTTGCGGGGGTCATGAGTTGAGGGTGAACGCAGTGGGGCGCGTAAGGAGCGTGAGCGGGTTGAATGGTGCGGTTATGGTGTGATTGGAGGTACGGCCGGAGTCGTTGTTGTTGATGGCGGGAGGGCGTTGGGCAGCCGTAGTAGATCGATCACGACCACTTTTGATTCATCAAGGTATCCCTCCCATCCATCGGCCTGTTTGGCTTCTGATGTGGTCACTCGTGAATCGGGTGGCTGAAAGCTCGCCTTAAATTTGAACCGGGCAATCGGTACGAGCGGAGCGTGGCGAGTATTCGGTTCATAGGTCGTCTCATATTGGATTGCACTCGGTGAGGTGCGTCCGTTCGCTAGGATGACATAGAGATGGTGTCCCCGCACAAACACGCCGCCTGAAGTAATCAAGGGCGTGTGTTGACTATCCCGTTGGACGACATAAAAGGTCACCAGATCCCGAGGAGACGCTTTCGCCAGACCGACAACAAGATGCGATGCCACGCCTGCGAGGATCTCACGATTGGTGAACGCCGCAGTCCCAGGATCATTTCCCAGAAGCCCAAAGGTCCCAACGACATCGCGCCCCTGTAAGTGCAGCCCGTGCAGCACCGCTCTCATCGTGTCGGTTGACACGGGGGCCGGATGTGAATGGCCCGCGCCCGCGTGGGGATCGTACTCGAGCGCGACACGCAGCGTGGGCTCATCATGCAGTGGAATTGGCGGGGGCGCTATCGCGCACCCCCACAGCGCGGCAAAGAGCGATGCGGTGAGGCACACTGGTTGAATCCATGTCATGGCTACTCTCCCGTATCAGGCGGCAGTCTAGCAGAAGTGTGAATCGTGAGAAAGAGCAGCTGGGAGAAAGCCTCCCAGCTGCCTGATTCAGGACGCAACACTTACCGAGACGCGGCGAGTAGGCCGATCGAAGAGGTCGGGCCACCGACAAGCGTGTGGAGATTCGTTGTGATCTGTTGGCTGGAGATGGGGTAAACCCCGGTGCGTGTGATGGTCTCCTGCCCTTCTCGGCTGTTGATATACCGGAGGAGCTCTGCAACCTCAGGTTCCAGGTCACCGGCTGGAGTGCGTTTAGCGTAGAGGTAGAGGGCGCGCGTCAGCGGATAGGTCCCGTTCATCGCAGCTTCAGCGGACGGTGCGACAGGAATCGCCCCCTCTTTGGGTGCAATGGGAAGGACCCTGACCGTCGAGGCTTGAAATCCGACACCCGCGTACCCCATGCCCAGGATGTCTCGGCTAATATCGAGAATCTCCATCGCCGACCCTGGCTCCTCTTTCACCTCCGATTTGAGCGTACCCTCCAGCAGCGCGATATTGATGAATGCTGTTCTCGTGCCTGAACGCTTGTCGCGACCGTAGAGTCTGACCGGCTGGTGCTCCCATTTGTCCCCCAACCCTAGCTGCCCCCAGGTCGTGATATTCGACGCGCCACGTTTCCGTGATTGGCTGAAGAGTCCGTCCACCTGCTCCAAGGTTAGCCCCTGAAGCGGGTTCTGGTGGTTAATGTAGATGGCGATGGCATCGAGCGCGATCGGGATTTCTGTGGGCGCAAATCCATAGCGAGTCTGGAAGTCGTGCCGCTCTTCATCCGTAAGCGGACGAGACGAGGCTAAGAGGTTGACGTGACTGGAGACTAAATGTCCTTTGGCTTGGGCGTCGCCGCGACGAATGGTGGCTTGATCCTGGATAAACTGTTTGAGTGCGGTGTCGGACCCGCCACCCTGAATGGCAATCTTAATATTCGGCTGCCACAGTTTGAAGGCGGCGGCGGCCTTGACCATG
>SXPO01000262.1 GCA_005793285.1 Nitrospiraceae bacterium | reverse complement strand
CAAGAAATTCATGCAGACAGTGTTGGTGGCGGATGCGCTGTCGGAGTTGCAGCGGGCGGAGCTGACGACCTCGCTTCGAGAAATTTACTACCGGACGAAACACACGATCCAAGATTCGCATGAAAACACGTTCGACACGCAAGACGAATCCGATCCGGTGATCGAGGATCTGGAAGTCTCGCTCTCCGCGTTGCGGGAAGAGTTACATGTCCGCGCGGAAAACAGCGGCAGCATCGTCGGACCGGTCGTGTTTGGCGATGACGGGGATCGCGTGGATTGCGCGAGACTGGGCAAGGGCGGCTATTCGGTGCCCTCGATTGTGGAACCGGAATATCTGGAGATCCGACGTTGCACGGCAGACTTCGTCCTACTCGTTGAAAAAGGCACCCAGTGGAACCGGCTGTCGGAAGATAAATTTTGGCGGCGGTACAACTGTGTGTTGCTGACGGGTAACGGCCAGCCTCCCCGCGGCGTCCGCCGGTTGGCGAGACGGCTCCATGAAGAACATCGGTTGCCTGTCTATGTGTTGGTCGACAATGATCCGTGGGGCTATTACATTTACTCCGTCATCAAGCAAGGCTCGATCAATCTGGCGTTTGAAAGCCAGCGCATGGCGATTCCGAAGGCCAAGTTTATCGGCTTGTCGAGTGCTGACCCTGAACGCTACGAGCTGCCGCGCAACGTCGGCATCAAGCTGAATGAGAAGGACATTGCGCGCGCAAAAGAGTTGATGAATTACGAGTGGTTCAAAAAGCCGGCGTGGCAGGCGGAGATCAAACGGATGCTCGCAAGCGGGCTCAAGTATGAGCTCGACGCGCTGGCGAACAAGGACTTCCAGTATCTGACCAAGAAGTATCTGCCGAGAAAGCTCAAAGAGAAAGACTGGCTGGATTAGTCTGCTATTTCGTGTCTCGTCGTTCGTGAAGCGTATCTCGTTCTTCACAGGACATCCTTCACGAGGAACGCCGACATTCCTATGAAATCTCTATGAAGACCTTGCCTGTCTGGACTGCGCCTCTTCGGGATTGGCAGCGCCGCGCTCTGTCGGCGGTGTGTGCCCATCCAACCATGGATTTTCTGGCGATGGCCACGCCCGCTGCCGGGAAAACGCGCTTTGCCTTGGCTGTTGCGCATCACTATCTGACGACAGGGGCTGCGGCTAGGGTGTTGGTGGTCTGTCCGACCAATCATTTGCGCGGGCAATGGTCGGACGCTGCCGGAAAGATCGGTCTGCACCTCGATCCGGCCTTGACGAATGAACAGGCCGTGGAAGCCGCTGACTATCACGGCGCCGTGGTGACCTATCAGCAAGTCTGCCTGGCTCCGACGATCTTTCAGCGAGCCTGCCGAGCCAAGAAGACGCTGGTCATTCTGGACGAGCTGCATCACGCCGGCGACGGGAAGAACTGGGGAAAGGCGCTGCGGACCGCATTCGAGCCGGCGGTGTTCCGGCTAATTTTGTCCGGCACACCGTTTCGCTCGGATAACAATCCGATACCATTTATTCGATATGAGCAGGGGGAGAGCCGGGCCGATTTCACCTATGGATACACCGATGCGATCGGAGACGGCGTGTGCCGTCCGATTGTATTTCCCAGTTATGAAGGCGAGCTGACCTGGTTTTCCGAGGGCCGTGAGCATACGGCCACATTTGAAGACGGACTCACGTTCGACCGGCAGCGGGAACGGTTGAAGACGGCGCTGCTGCAAGAGACCTGGCTCGGCCCGGTCATTGCCGATGCCCATGCGCAGCTTACCCGGTTGCGCAAGGAAGAACAGCCCGACTCGGGCGGGCTGATCGTGAGCATGGATCAAGACCATGCCCGCTGGGTGGCGGATCTCGTCGGTCGTATCATCGGCGTGAAAGCGGCAGTCGCGGTCTCGGACGATCCGGCTGCATCCGGCGTGATTGAGGAGTTTGCCGGGCACAAGAAGCAGCAATGGCTGGTCGCGGTCAATATGGTGAGTGAAGGCGTGGACATTCCACGTTTGCGAGTCGGCGTGTACGGCACGAACGTGCTGACGGAAATGTACTTCCGGCAGGTGGTCGGGCGGTTTGTCCGGATGCAAGATGGCATGCCCAAACCGCAACGGGCCTGGCTCTATTTGCCCAAAGATCCGGTCCTGGCCCATTACGCCAGACAGATCAAGGCGGAGCGCGATCATGTGCTGGAAGACATCATGCCGGCCGGCCAGCGGGACCTCTTCGGCCGTGTCTCGGTCTCGACGAACGAGTACATGCCGTTGATGGCTGTTGCCAGGGTGGATAGTGTGATTGGCGAGGAGGACGCGAGAGGGGAGAGCCAGACGGCGATTTCAATTGAACCGCCGGTTTCACTCCATGAGCAGAAGCAGGATCTGCGCGAGCTTCACCGGTTACTCGTCAGCGCCGTCGCGAGAGCCGGCGGCATCGATCATCGCCGGTTGAATGCCGAGTTGATCGCGCGCACCGGGAGCCGTGTCGATCAAGCCACGGTCGAGCAACTTCGGAAGCGCATTCAATTGCTGGAGCGGTGGAAGGATCAAGGGTACGACGGAAAGCGGTGACATGCTCAGCTCTGTGGAAACTGAGCCATGCGATAACGACATCGGCACGTAGCGATCAACTCGTAGCAGCTTCTTTCTCGCGCAGGTACTTGTCGAACAAGAATGTTCCGAACGGTAGGAT
>SXPO01000261.1 GCA_005793285.1 Nitrospiraceae bacterium | reverse complement strand
TGAATCCTCCCTCCGTCAGTCTCACCATCTCCATCGATCGAGCCACCAGATCCAAGGTCTCACGACTCACAGTCACCGGCCGGCGACCGGCCTCGGCATGTACCTGCGACAGCTCGCTCTCTGGAATCCAGGTACTCAATAATCGTTCAAGCCGTTTGATCTCATTGAACCCTGCCTGAATTGCCTTGTGCCCTGCCTCCAGATCAGACGCCACGGCTGTAATAGTCACCAGCGTCCCCATGTGCATTTGGGCTCGCTTCACCACCACAGGGTGAGAAAGAGGCGTCACTCCGGCGCAACCAGTCATCACCAGGCTAAGAAAGAGGAACAGTATGCCGGCATGGAGAACCTTGCCTGCCATGATGACTGACTCGCACATACCTGTACGGCAACTCTGTTCACCCATAGATAGAAGGAAATTATAGAGACCGGCGAAGAAGTTTGCATCTATGGCCCACGAAGACCGCGCTTGACTTAAACAACCACAAGGCTCTTGACAAGAGATGATTTCGTGAGATATTAATAATCGTTCTCAATTTCATGTGAGAAAGAGATCACGCGTATGGTTATCACAAAAGCTCCCGACTCGGATCGCTGCCAGAACGGCGAAACCCGCTGCGAATGCGGCCAATTGATCGCCAAAGTGGCCGAGGGAGGGCTGGAGCTCAAATGTAAGCGCTGCAAGCGGATCGTCATGATCCCCTTCTCATCGATTCATGGATGGAACAGGCTCGCATCATGAATCAATCCATGAAAGGAGGTTTGCCACAGACCATTCACCATTCGTTCGTTCCGTCTATTCGTCTACAAACCCCAGACCAGAGACCGCCGGGTCCCGAGTCAGGCCACTATTTTACTTTACCAAGGAGAATACCGATGATGATGCGGTCACTCCTCTGGACTCTTTCGATCATTGCGCTGTCGGTTATGCCGGTCTTCGCAGAAGAGACCCTAGAGGAACGAGTCAAAATACTTGAGGAAGCGCTGAGAAAGGCGCAAGAGTACGGATCCCGTGAAATTCGCCAGGAACGGTCATCGCCACCAGCGACCCAATATCCGGTGCCGACCGGTCCGATAACGGACATCAAAGTTGAGCGAAAGGGGGAGGAAAGAATTCCCCTCGGATTCGGATCGACCGGATCCGGCAAACTGATCTACGCCAAACCATTTTTGAGCATGCCAAAGGCGACGGTCGGAGGCTATGCCGACGTCATGTACAACATACTCTCCCGCCAAAATCTGGACAACCCGAGCCGCAACAGCTTCGGCCAGCAGCGATTAGTTCCCTTTATCTATGGAGATATTACCGACCGCGTGAAATTCGCAGCTGAAATAGAGCTCGAACGGGGAGGCACCAGTGCACCGATATCGGGCGACGGCTCAATCAATGTTGAATTCGCCCAAATCGACTATCTGGTCAATGAAACGATCAACCTCCGCGGCGGTATCTTGCTCGTGCCGGTCGGCAAGTTCAACTTGCTGCACGACTCGCCATTGAACGATCTGGTCGATCGGCCGATGGTCTCCCGCCAAATCATCCCTAGCACCTGGTTCGAAGCAGGCGCCGGCATCTACGGAACGGTCTACCCGACTTCGCTTTCGAAGATTGACTATGAAGTCTATGCCTTCAACGGAATGACCCAAACAGCCGGCGGCATTACAGATTTAGGTGTTCGCAACGCCCGTGGAAGCCTGTCCCGAGACCGGGATGACAATAAGGCAATCGCCGGTCGAGTGGCCATCAGTCCCATGTTGGGCATTGAAGTCGCCGGATCCGCCTATCATGGACAATATAAAACGACGGCAGGAGCCGTTAGTGCCGGAATGATTAACATCTATGCCTTGGACTGGACTCTTCAGCGCGGCCCCTTTGAGGTTATCGGAGAAGCAGCCATCTCCAGAATCAGTAATAACAACGCCACTGGCGTGACGAGCAGAGGCATTGGACCAGCCGGCATGTTCGGCTATTATGTTCAGGGTAATTATCATTTCATGCCGGAACTACTGAGGAGATTGGCCCCCAGCCACTTCTCGGAAGCCTCTACTTTCACGTTTACCCTACGTTGGGAACAGATCGACACGGATACGGATAACCGCACACTGGCCAACGCCCTGGGAAATCAGCGGGAGTTGGATCGTCTCACCGTAGGCCTCAACTTCCGCCCGATTGAGGACACGGTCTTCAAAGTCAACTGGCAGTACAACACTCAGAACGACAATGTCAGTGGCCACGTTCCTGTTGGAGACTTCAACAGCTCCGCTAGTCGGATGGATGGAGACGGATTCCTGTTCCAAATGGCTACATATTTCTAAACCTGTATCGGCTGCGCTCTGCCAGGAATGGCAGAGCGCAGCCTCAGAGATTGAGGCTTTTGCATGTACCTGTTTCGACGATTACTCCTCATCATGATAATGACTGCTTCGTTCACGGGCTGTGCTTTCTTAAGCGGGATGCAGAAACTCACCGCTGTGTGCGACTATGACCGTGCATGGGAATCAGCCCTCGACACAGTGAAAGACCGTTCGGTCAGCACACAGGACAAGGATGCCGGCCTTATCGTCACCGATTGGCTTGAAATACCGATGCCAGGACGGGCCTATGGCCTTTTCAGCAGAGATCTGGCTGACAACAGCAAAGATCGCTCCCGCATCACCCTCCGGGTCAAGCGCCTCGATGGTGGCACCCAGGTCAGCTTCATCGAAGATCGGCAGAGCTGGGCGTTCCGAGGCGGGTCCCGGCTGTTTGGCTGGGCCTCGGTCGATCCCTCCGAATATGTCATGCATGATCTACAGAACCGCCTGAACACAAAGCTGAAGGAGCGCGGATGTTCGCTGGCATCACTCTGATTTTTGGGGTCGCGCTGGGATTCATCATTCCTGGTTCGCCGCTCTCTGCCTGGGCCACTGATAAGGTCTGGGATAGCGAGCTACGCCGTCATCTCACAGAGGACGAACTCAACCATGCCGAGGTCTTCATGTCGGAAGAAGAGGCGGTAAAAGCCATCCTGCCGAAATCTCAGCGCATCCGTAAAGAAGTCCTCCAGCTGAACCAAGAGAAGAAAGATCTGATCGAGCAGCGGATCGGCTGGAAGTTCCCTGAAAACACCTTCGAACTGTATATCGGCGAGACCGCCGACAAGATCGACGGCTATGCTATGGTTCACAACACGATCGGCAAATATAAACACATGACCTATATGGTCGGCGTGGACGCCAAAGGCGCCTGCTCCGATGTCGAGCTGCTGGTGTTTCGAGAAACTAGGGGAAGCGAGGTCGGACGGAAACGCTTTAACTCGCAGTACGAGGGTAAAACCGTATCCGATCCCATCCGGCTTAACAAAGACATTATTAACATCACCGGCGCCACGATGTCGGCTCGTTCGATCAGCGCCGGCGTCAAGCGGGTGCTTGTCCTGGTCGATGAGTTTTATTTGAAGCCGACAGGAATCGGAAGCGATACGGTTGCCGCGCGCAAGTCGGACAAAGGATTATTCGGCACGTTTCTAGGCAACTAAGCGAAGCGGACCACGCGTCCCACCATGCGAAATTTTAATCAAAAATTCAAACTGCGGGATTCAGATCGCCATATCAGGCTGCTGTATACGCTATTTCTTCTCTTAATGTTGGCAGGATTTATATTTTCGTTTTTTTGGGCTCACAGCATGACCAGCTTGTCCCCACAAGGCATTGCCGATCACTACCGCGGGTCCGACGCCACGTTCGGCGAACCGATGTCGTTTCGAGAGCTAGCGGAGATCACCCACTTTCATCTCTTCACCATGCCGGTCGTCTTCATGATTTTGATCCATGTTATGTACCTGACGCGCGCAAGCCATGGCTTGAAGGCCGCCGTCACATGGGGAGGCTTAGGCGGGGTCATGCTTGACCTCCTCTCACCCTGGCTGATCAGCTACGTCTCGCCATTTTTTGTGGTTACCATGCTGACCGGGGATACACTCATGACGGTCAGCTTTCTGATTATGATGGCCGTGCCGCTCCATGAAATGTGGGTATTAGGGCAACCGCTGATGGGGGGGAAACAGCCAGCGGATTCGTAATCCTCATACTCGTTTTCTGAAATGTAGAGCGGCCAGAGGTTTGCACCCAGAGCCCAGGACTATAGATATGGTCCTGGGCTCCGTTTTTTTGTGGAGGAAATGACATGCCTATCGACGCCTTAGAACAAATCGATCCAGCAGTGGTGAGAATCCAATCTCTGCTCCAGAAGATCGACCGTCTTCGGTTCCCACAGACATCACGCCGCGATGTCGAAAGCATCCTGGTCCGTCAAGTGGCCAAAGAACTCGATCGCGCCCTCCCCTGGCAAGCAGGTCATGGAGCACGAACCGCCGTTATCGCCTGTCTGATCGGGCAGGAATTGCGCCTTGATGTTGTCGCGCTCCACCATCTCAAACTCGCGGCTCTACTCCATGATATCGGGATCTTGATGTTGCCAGTCCAGCTCAAAAGCGGTTCGGAACCGCTCGATCCCGCATCCTACGTCGCCATTCAGCAACATTCCCGGATCGGAGCGAATCTGCTGGAACCCTTCTCATTCTTGCAGGAATCAGCAGTCCTGGTTGCCCATCATCACGAATGGTGGGACGGATCAGGCTATCCCTTTGGCCTCAGGGGGGAGTTCATTCCTCTCGGCGCGAGAATCCTGGCCGTGGCCGACGCCTTCGAAGCGATTCAGGTCCCAGACGTCTCCGACCGGTCCCTGCGCGACCGAATCAAGCTTAGAGTCCTGCGGGTGGCTTCGGGAACACAATTCGACCCAGCCGCCGTGACCGCGCTGTCGTCAAAGTTGCAACCAATCCTTTGACGCCCGTGATGATCACGCCGGCATTGGAGTGGGACCGTGCATCCCACTTCGCAGGCGGGGCCCTCACTGCCTCCCGATGGTCCCGCCCCCCTTTTTGTAAGTCCCACGACCTGCCGCTACTGTAAGCAGCCAACGCCTCGTCAGAGTCTCACTCTCGGTGCCGGAAATAGGGTTCTCCAGACTTTAATTCCCGCAGTAACCAACAGAGAATTCATCACATTCAAATAAAAATGCCGGCCCGTCTTCCGCCTTTCGACGGGAACGGGCCGGCATTCTTTCAAACCGCGATGCTTGAGTCTCCCTTACACTCCGAGTCTGGTGAAGACCGGGAGCACAGGAGCCCAAACCGGGTTGACCAAGCGTTCACCGGAATCGGTGTACGACATGACCAAGCCCGCGAAGCGTTGATCCGGATCGTGAAGGATGTCCACCAAGCGCTGAACCTCCCAGAGGACGTCTTTCGACTCAATCTTGATGTCGACGGTCTGTCCTGGTTGGATCGGAGCCTCATTATCCATCGTCAAACCAGCCGCCGCAACGAGTTCGGCCGGATAGTTTTGATCGAGGTGAGCGGCTCCCGCCTTATTAGTGAAACGAATCCCTGCTGTCGTAAATTCACCGATGGTCACCGGCACTGTGCCGTTATTCGTCGCATGAATCACCATGCGCAATGCGCGACCAGGCACATCATACTCCGCATGGGTCACTTCCATGACCAGCGGATTTGGCTTGATCGGCATCGGCTTCACCTTGGCTTCACCAGCCTGGAGAGGCACGGTCACAGGATACTGCGCATCTGCCGAGAGATACCCGACAGTCACGACCGTAACAGTGAACACTAAAAAGGCAATACCTACTTTGCGATCGATCGGATCAAGCAGGATCTCATCGCCATAGGCTGCCAATACGCGAGCTCGAACCAAGTACATCGGACGGATCGCGAAAAATGCGACCCAGGCGCAGGCTACTGCAGCCCAGAACAGGTGCCACATGATGCCGGTTGACGTACCCTTGGTTTCAGAGTCGAAGGTCTCTCCGGTGAGAGTCTTGATCTCATTCTTGAAGTCCGCATAATTGCCTGTGATATCCATCCAGCCGCCTGGTCCCGCAATAGGACCAGCATCCTTAACGGCAAACATCGGATGGATATGGTGGTGGCCTGGCAAGCGGGCTTTCAACGTCACTTCATATTCATAATCCCGGCCGATTTCCATCGGACCGGCCACGAACATCGGCGTACCGTTGATTTTTGAGCTCAACCGCAGGAACACGGAGCTCGGCGAACCGATATTGAGGAACGTCCGGTTCGGCTTCACAACCGCCCTGGGCCAATCCTCAGACAAATGGAACTTGCCCTTGAGGGCAGTCACACCATTGACGGGAGTCGACTTTCCAACCCACTCGGTGTCGTACCAATTGACGGTACGCATCCGCAGAAACGGTTCCTGCGAACGTTCACCATGGGCGAAAGCTGGAGTGGCTTCAAATACCGGCGTACCAGCCAGTGTCGCCATCCCGCAGAATCCGAGCATCCACAGCTTGAAGGTTTTCTTGGCGTTCATGCTTTCCCCCCAGACATTTTAGCCTTATCAGCATGCGCTAATGTGGCATATGCAAACACGTCATGCACCTTCGTGGTTTTTTGTCTGTCATCCGTCAGGTAGAAGTAGGAGGTACAGAAAAATTTCCCAAACTGCCACCACAGGATGTACATCAAGGAAGATGCGAACGCTGCGAAGAATGAGGAGATCATGGTGCTATGGCCGCCGAACGTACGGAGCGACCCGACCTCGATCATCCGAATGTACTCCGGCGTCCCGGTACGGACATAGGCAAAGCCCATGTAGTCCGCCCACGAAAGGAGCGTGCCGTCAATGACGACCGGCGTATGGCTATAGGCAAAAATGGCCCAATTGGTCGGATAGAACAGTGCCGCAAAGAGCCAGGCACCGATCACGGCCGTAATGGTCCAGTTCCGCGTCAACAACAGCACGACATCGAGAACAATCGCGCTAGGAAGAAGCGTTGAAGGCATCACGAAGTTATACGGATAGTTGGACCACCACCACCAGGCTGCCCAGATGGTAACCCACTTCCCAGCCAGGAGCGCCAGGATAGTGATGGTTGCGCCAAATGGCTGCCGATAGTTGACCCAATTGTAATACTGTAGCGCGGCACAGAAGGTAATGGCAGTGATGGGAGTCACGATCGGCCACCATTGCCGGTCTTTCCAATCGATCCAGAAATCCCAGTCACCGGCCAGCAAGTCAAAGTGCATATGGAACGTCCCGATAATAGTGACGAACAAGATCGGGATAAAATAAATATAGTCGATGTGCCTGGACATTGCGACGCCTTCCGGCGGCAACTTTGAGGCTTTAATGATCTCATCGGTTCTAAACATAAATGACACCCTCCGTCATACCAGTCTGCAAGATGGCAAGCCCTCTATTTACAGGCTTGCCACCAGCACAGACCTACGGTTCATGTAATTTGCCATCCGTCTCATTCGATGCAGCTTAGTAGCCGGTCTTTTGACCAGTGGCCACCTGGCTGGGGAACGGATCCAGAATGCTCTTGGGCGCGTTGTTCCAAATTACGTCTGCCAAGTTCGACATGCGCGACACAATCTGCGCCGCGACGCCGCCGGCCGCGCCGAACAGCCCGCACCAGCCCAATGTCACAAAGCCCCAATGCAAGGGCGCCGAGAACAGCTCGTCCACGAACCAGAACGCATGGCCCCAC
>SXPO01000260.1 GCA_005793285.1 Nitrospiraceae bacterium | reverse complement strand
AGATCTATGGAGCCCAAAAGATCAACTACGAACTCCTCGGCAACCAACTGCCGCACATCCACTGGCACATTATCCCCCGCCTCCCCACAGATCCCTCTCCGCTCGAACCGGTCTGGCGGGTGTCGCATGAGGCAGTCCTTCTCAACGACTCTGAACTCCAGAGTCAAATCCAGCGCATTCGGCAGGCTATTCAAGCCTCACAATCCATCAACAATTTGGCATGATCGAGACAACATTCGCCATAAGAAGCCGATGTGTGGTATTCTCAGCGCAGTTGACGGTTACAACCCCATCCCTCGCGCCTCCTTCGAACGTTTCAGGTTCCGCGCGATCGGCGCGCTCATTCCAGAGCCCGTCCAGAGGGTTGTGTATCGCGCGGTTAAGGTATCTCAATGGGACGACTCAATCTGGAACGACTGATGACATTTGCAGACGGATCCTACCTAGCCATCAGCACCGAGTGCTCGAAAGAGGGTGAATTCTCCTGCACGGTCTACAGCGCCCTTGAGACAGACGATCGTACGGCCTTCCGTGTCATTGCGAGTCATCTCTTCTCTGCGGCTACCTGTCTGAGCGCTCAAGAGCACGCTTACGGCTGGGCGTTACGTTTTTACCCGCATGCCGCCGAACTTATGAAAAAACCACCGTACTTGGTCTGGCATGGTCCGCAATCAACAACGGTCCAGTGATTCCTAGCGGATACTTGCCGACCTTGCAACGTCATTGCACAATGAGACATACGCATACAGAAGTTTAACAACCGTCACACCGACACATGCGCACAGGAGGCTTGTATGAGTTCAAGTAACGCCCCCAGACCAGCGGCCGAATCTAAGTGGGTGCGAATCCCAAATGGCACGAAGGTGCGTCACCGACGCGACGCTTATGAAGGCTATATCGATGGTCTGACCGAGATTGTCGAGGGACCGGAACGTAATCCGGATGGAAAAACGCAGTACCGGGTGAATATCGGAGGTGGAATCAGACAACTTGTCTCGGAGGAGCACCTCAATATCCTCCTGGATCAGGAAGATCTGGTCATGATCGGGAAGGAAAAAGAGCCATATCGCCGGCTCATGACGATACATCTGCGCGCCTCATTCGAGAATGATCGATTTATCCGCCGGGTGTAATGATCGGTGATCGCAGAGTAGCTATCTTGCTGCACACCTGATAGGATGAGCCATCTTATTGCGGCGGGCCTCGCATGAGACAAAATCACAACGGCCCATCACCGATGTTGTTGGCACCGAGAATCTGACCGGAAGCCTGACCAAAGCCGCCTTTCTGATCGCGTCTTCGGCCCTCTCCTTCCCCTTGTACCGTGTTTCTCGCGTCCTCAGACAATATCATTCTTGGAAGGAGACCCCCCATGGGTTCAAAATTGTATGTCGGCGGGTTGCCGTACGCAACAACCGAATCGCAACTCACCACACTCTTTGCGGCACACGGCACCGTCGAATCGGCCCGCGTGATTGCGGACAAATTCACCGGCCAATCCCGCGGATTCGGCTTCGTTGAAATGTCGACCACTGAAGAAGCAACGGCTGCCATCACAGCCTTAAACGGAACGCAACTGGATGGGCGGTCCTTGACCGTCAATGAAGCAAAACCGCAGGAGCCTCGCTCCGGTGGCGGTGGCGGACGTTTCGGCGGCGGAAACGATCGCAACCGCTACTAAATCGGACCGAGCGACCTTCGTGAACGATCGACGGGGCGCTTCAAGAGAAGCGCCCCGTTTATATCGTATTTTCCTCCGGTCCCCCTTACTCTTACTCCCTGTACTATGTTAAGATACCCACCATTAGAGGTGGTTTGAAGGCCCATCCTTCTCGTCCACGTTTCCTCCCTGACCCTGCGCGATTGATGTCAGTTGTACATGCCCCTGAGGACAGTGTCTTGCGTCCTACCTAGCAGGGAAGGGACCTGAGACGCGACAGGCTACATCCAATTCCGTATATCACCGACCGACTGAGAGGAGTAACACCGTGAAAATCTCATCATCATGGGGAACCGGCAAGACTTCACGCAAGCGTAAACGGACTGTTCTGAGAACCAAGATTCGTTGGGACGTGCTCGGACTCCAAGATCCGGGACGCATGGAGGCGGCGCCGTCGATGGAAGATATTCGCAGCCAGATCATCTCCATGGCAAGCCAGGGGCTGGGAGCACATTCACGTTCCAGTCAAAAGACTGCGCCCGCTCAATCCGCAGCCAGGGTCACAGCCTCAACCAGAAAACGGAAACACGGCACCGCCCAATAGCTCACGTCCGCATGCACATGTGCGCCGACCAAGGAGGGCATCATCGCAGGACCAGGCAAAACAACGCTCGCAAAACGAGATCGTGAAAAAGCGCGGCAGATGAAACAGCGCGAGAAGGAAGAACGCCGCCTTCAGCGTAAAGCTGGGAAAAGCGACAAACCCCAAGACCCGAACGGCGAAGACCCGGACCTGGCCGGATTGCACTGGGGCCCGCAGGAACCACTCTATTGACGCCGCACGCCGTCCTTGACCACTCCATGCTCAGGGGCGTAGAGTGAGATCTCGTCGATCATCCGCCTCATTCCGGGAGGTGGTATCATGGTCATCCACGCTGTTGCGATCCAAACGGATGAACATGGTCAGGGCAGTATTCTCTCCCATCGAACTAATTCCAGCAATCTAGCGACCTTCGCATTCTCAGATCTATCTGGCCGGTCTTGGACCGACCATCACTGTAGCTTCCACTGGACCGGCATCATGACCCGACATGCCGATGGGCTATCTTATTGTTGCCGGCATCATGTTGACGATCGTCTTCTGGGGAGGGCTTTCACTGGCCGCCCTGAGCAGGGAAGAGAAATCGCTCGCGAGAGTAAAACACGAGGCTTCTCGGTGGGTCTACCCTATGGCGGCATAGTCGTATGCCAGAGATCCAGCTGACTCGCAATCCTGCATTGAATCTCCGGGAGTGAGGTCTTGTCATGTCCATCCGGCTGCTCATTGCCGAGAATCAACGCCTGTTCAGACAAAGTCTGCGAGTCCTCTTGGAGCGAGAAAGGGATCTGTTCGTTGTTGCTGAGGCTGCGAATGGCCGTGAGGCATTCGATCTGGCGATGAGATACAGGCCCGATCTTGTACTCATGGACATCGACATGCCGAATCTTGACGGAGTGACGGCGACGAAACTGCTTCGTGGGTGCCTGCCGAATACAAACGTCTTGCTGCTCGCCCTGCACGATGAAGACACGCGGATCGTCACGGCATTACAAGCAGGAGCGTTTGGCTACATCCTCATGAATGTGGACCATGTCGACCTGTTACACATCATCCGCGCTGCCTATCAGGGGGAACATGTCCTCTCACCCTCCATGCCTGATCGCTTCGCGCGCCAGGCGCTGGCGGCGGTCAGACAGACAGAAGGCGACAACCACAGGCTCCGGTCCTGGCTGACCGATCGCGAGCGAGAAATGTTAGCTTGTGCCGCAGCCGGCTGGAGCAACAAAGAAATCGCCGAGCACCTGTTCGT
>SXPO01000034.1 GCA_005793285.1 Nitrospiraceae bacterium | reverse complement strand
GATGGGCTCCGAAAGTATCGCGTGCGCCGTTTTCGCATCGTCTATGCCGTCGACCAGAAAGCACGGCTCATTCGCCTGATGGCCGTCGGCCACCGCCGGCAGGTGTATGAGGAGCTGACCGAGCGACTTCGACGAACGGGACGAGAATAGGCTGGCCACATAGTCGTCGCCTCTCTATACGCGTATATACTCGCTTGTGTTACTGCCGACCCCCCCGCTATACTCCGGCCCTATGAGTATTCGAAAAGGCGGCGGCGAGTGGATGCCGATGTTGCTCCCGATCGAGCCGCGGCAATGCGCAGTTTGCAAAGATGGTCTCTACCGGGACACCACGATGCTCCGTGGCGGGTGGTCGCGCTGCACGGTGTGCGATGAGTTTGTCCATTACGGGTGCTTGGCCAGCGGAAAAGTCGCTTTTCTCAAGGCGCGTCCGCGTGTGTGCAAAGCCTGCCGGGCAGCACAGGACGGGACCGCTCCTCCTTCTCCAACCGGTAAGCATACGATGCCGACGGCTGTCGGGTCATGAATCCAGGCTCACAATCGAGTCCGTTGTCGGCGCGTCCAGGCCGGCCGGTGGTGTTCGCAGAAACCGTCCGATTGGCGCTGGCTCCGCTGGTCTTATTGTGCAGCGGATTCTTCACGGCGAACTTTGTCATCAGTGGCTATTATTCATGGCCGCTGACAAGCCGGGTGTTTGTGCTGACGCTCACGGTGCTCGTGCTCTCCTATGAATTCGTCTACCAAGAACAACTCTCGCAGCATGGGTCATCGCACCGAGCGAAGATCGCGACCCTTCGTTCCTGTCTCATCCCGTATGTGACCGGCTGGGTCCTTATGCTCGCGTTGTGGAAGTTCTAGCCGGCGATTAGGATAAGGGCCTGTGACTCAACCCAGTCGTCAGCCATAGGGAGCGGCGATGATGCAGATTGCCCGTAGCGGAGCTTTTCTTCAGCAGTGTTGGTCGGTTCATCCCCTCTGTGTGGCGGTCAAGCGGATGGGGGATGATCGTCGGCTCGTGTTGTCGTGCAGTTCCTGCAAGTCCGGCCATTATCTGACGGTGGGGCTCGTAACCTCGAAAGACGCGACGGCTTCAGATTTCGTTGCAGCCGGGCAGATCGGCCAAGCCGTCACAGGTGAAGAGTTGCTAAGCGCCTGCATTGTGACCCATCGCTCGGCCATCACGTTGCGTGAGATGGACGTGTTTCAGGATCTGGTGTTGCTGCGTTGTGCTGACTGCCGCCGGCACTATACGGTGCAGGTGTCGGTGTTCGAGACGCATCAGAAATAGCCGGCTGTTGCCGGTTACAGGTACATGCGAAGCGGTCCGCAGTCCGCGATGTGATCATGTCACACCCCATGATGTTCACCGACGAAGAAACCGCGCTGTTGGCCGATGCCCGCTTTTTTCAAAAGAAGGCGGTGATTACGGCCAAGGTACGGGCGCAACTGGAGGCGGCGCATCACGCGTTGACCAGGGAGCTTGCCGAGGTGTCGCTGACTACCCCGCCAGGTTTCAATCCGCAGGCTCATCAATTGGTGAAGGGCGAGCATCTCGAAGACTTTCCCTATCAATACCTGGATTGTCCCAAGCACTTCGAGGGGCGGAACACATTTACCTTTCGCATCTTGTTTTGGTGGGGGCATCATGCCGCGTTTGCACTTTTGCTCGAAGGGGCGGATCTCAAGCAGTACAAGAAGCGCTTTGTTGACCGTTTCCACCAGCTGGCGGGACAGGATCTGGAATTCTCCCTGGCGCCGACGCTGTGGGAGTGGAAACAGGGCGAGGGCTATACGTTGCCCATTACACACGATGGCAAAGCCAGGCTTGCCGCTGTGCTGGCGGAGCGGTCGTTCATGAAAATTATTCGGTGTGTGCCGTTGAGCGATCCTCGTATTCAGGCTGGGCATTTGCCGCAATTAAGCTGTGAGACGTTTCGGGCCATGCTTCCCATCATCACCGCATAAACTTTCTTCACTGCCCGATTGTCTCCGACCCGTAACTTGGGTAGACTGAGCCACCGTCATTCTGTAACGGTTTTACGCGAGGAGGAGTCTGTGAAGCGAATGATCATGCGCATGGCGTTGGTGTGTGGAGCGGCGCTCATTGTGTCGGCCTCAGGCGGTTGCGCGGGGAAGAGCGAACTCCGGTATCTCGATTTTCAAACGAAGCAGCCGGCGGCACAGTCTGCAGATATGGAGCCGGTGACGATTGTGATTGAGCCGTTTGAAGACCGGCGCGCGGACAAAGCCCGTATCGGGACCCGTACTCACGTATGGGGCGGCGTCACGCATTTCGATGTTGTGGGCGGCCGGCCGGCCGACATGATCAGCCAGGCACTGGTGAATCGCCTCAAAATGCGTGGCTGGGGAAACCGTGCGTGGAATATCCGTTTGGGGCAGACTGGATCGGCGACCGACGCCGATATCGTGATCAGCGGCCAGGTACAAGAATTTTCGGCCGGTGCGAAGAGTCGTGCGTTTTCCACCGTGATCGACGCCAAGAGCCGGCTCACGATTCAGGCCAAGAATGCGGACGACAAGAGTACGATCACGCGCAACATCGAGGGCGCTCGGAGCCGGACGGTTTTCTGGTTTTGCGAACAGGATGTGCAGGAGTTGCTGGCGGCAACATTGGATGACGGGATCGAACGGTTGATCGCCGATACGATGGTCGCGCAGAAAGCCTTGCGGCCGGTACGGTAACTAAGCGGACGGTTGAGCAGGTTGCGGCTGAGATGTGACAGGGGGCAGCCGGGCGGGGTCTTTTTCCTCCGCCCCCGCAGTTCCCGCGCGGTGGCTTGTGTCGAAGGGATGTGCCACAGTGCTCGAACGGCGGTGGGAAACGACGGGTTCGCTAACGTTCAGCCAGGCCCTGGCTGTGGGCGATCGGATGCGAGGGCTTGGCTTGAAACCGGCTGCGCCGGCTAATGACGTCATTTGCTATGTCGAAGAATGGACGGTGAAGTCCGTCGACGACTTCGACCAGCTCGATCCCTGGGCGACAGAAGACGTGACGCTGATCCATGTGCGGGAACAGTGGCGCGGCGATTTTTTTCTGCTCTCCGGCGCCTATCACACGAGTTATCTGCGGCATCAGGACATCGGCACCTACTGTTCAATCAGCCACCCCTGGCGCATTCGGGAACGTCTCACGCTACATGAGCCGAAGGGCATGTTTTGGATCGGATTCCGGCATGCGCATTCCTTCATCCGTATCCGCCTTCAGGCCTGTATGGTCATCACGCCGGGGGAGACGCGGGGGGATGGGCAGCGGGCGCAATGGCTGGATGAACGGCGCGCAGCGTTCCTCGATGCGATTGCGGCGCTGGAATTACCGGTCGAGACTGCGATCGAAAAGGACGTCGTGGTGCTCAGACCGCATGATTCCGCCATTCCTTTTTTCTGTTCATGGCCGGACTCGTTCGGCCCCTGTCAATTTGAATACAACACGACGGATGCGTATGAGTTTCTAGTGCCGGCCAGCAAGCTTGCTGCGACGTATGTTCCGGAACCGGCCGGGGTTCGCGCGTATCTGACCGGGTTTTCGGAAGCCGCGCTGGCGGAGTTTCAGGCCATCGAGCCTGCCGCTCGCGTCGTCTATCGCTGTTCGGTCCATTGCCCGCTCGACGAGTTGCCCGATGTCCTGGGCGCCATTCAGCCGGATGGCCGGCTCTATGCCACGCTCTGTGAATTTCAAACCCGAGATCTGCTGCCGGAAGGCGAGGAGGCCTCAGCCATTATCGGCATCGTCGGCGGCAGCGGAGGATTCCAGATTGAAGTGCGCTTGAACCGGGCTCCGCTCGATGAAGAGGCGATGGCGGGTTGGTTGGAGCAGTTGATCGGCCATCCGGTCGCGTATGCGCCGCTGCCCGCATTCGTGTGACAGGATGCTGAAAATGGTATTGATTTCTGAGATTTGGGCACGAGACAGTGTGAATCTGTCTTCGCGCAAAGCATTGGCAGGAGACACATGAGCCTCCGTATCTTACGACCTTGCCCCTCCAGCCCCAATTGTGTGTCCACCCAGGCCACGGATGAGGGGCACGCGATCGTGCCGTTGCGGTACAAGAAGCCTCGGGCAGAAGCGAAGGAAGCGTTGAAGGCGACGATTGCGGCATTGCCTCGGGTCACGCTCGTCGAAGAAGACGAGTTCTACCTGCATTACGAATTCACCAGCCTATTGTTTCGGTTCGTGGACGATGTGGAGTTTCTCTTCGACGACGACGCGCACATCATCCACTTTCGTTCTGCCTCCCGCACCGGCTATGGAGACTTGGGTGTCAATCGCAAGCGTATGGAGGAGTTGCGTGCGCTGGTCGAGCGCAAGCTGTAGATCACGCGAGGTGCCTTCAGTGTTTGGCGGGCGCTGGTTTGAGGCCTAACCTGGTGGTGTGTTGAAAGACGCACTTTGGACAGGTGTAGTGGACGAACTGACTCCCTCCGACCAGGCGTTTCTTCATCGGGACTCGGCACCAGGTGCAGAGGCGGTCGGGAAGGTCTGTCAGAGAAGCATCCGGTGGTGTAGTCATGGGTGGTATTGTCTCCGAGGGTCGTAAATGTTGTCAACCGAGCGGGATGACAACGCTGTCATGAAATTATTCTGACCGACGACCGTGCGTCTCTTAAAAACCGTGGTATAGTGCGTGGGGTACTCGTTGAGTGCCTCTGTTTCTCACCCTCTTACAGAAAGGTACTACCACCTATGAGCATCTCGGCTAGTTCCGAGTCCGCGATCTTTCCAACCAACGCCCCTGTGGCCGCTTCCCGTCCTGTCCACGACATGGTGGGAGAAGGCAAAGCCTGGGGACTCTGCACCGCAGTTGACCTGCAAGATTGCAACCCCGATCTTATCCGTGATGCCGCCCATATCAAGCGCTACGTCGTCGAACTCTGCGAACTCATCGGCATGAAGCGCTTCGGCGAATGCCAGGTCGTCGATTTCGGCGAAGGCCGCGTGGCCGGTTACTCTATGGTGCAGCTGATCTCGACGTCGTTGATCAGCGGCCATTTCGCCAATGATACTAATAACGCGTACCTCGATATTTTTAGCTGCAAGGGATATGACCCCGCGGTCGTCGAATCCTTCTCAAAGGAATTTTTCGGCGCCCAACGAAGTTTGGCTACGGCGACACTTCGATACTAAGGGGTGCCCCTACATCTGATACACCGTGCGCGGGGGCCGCGGTTACGCGGTCCTCGCCCGGATCGACCCGCTTCTGACGAGTTTGTGCCAAGATGAATCCTACGACTACCAAAGAATTGTTCGATTCGCTTGCCTCGAAGTTTGACAAGGACGCAGCCGAGGGACTGGACGCGGTGTATCAGTTCAATTTAACCGGCGCACAGAGCGGCCAGTATCATGTGATTGTGAAAAACGGCGTCTGTGCAGTGCAAGAAGGCGTCTATGCCGATCCGCAGGTGACACTCTCGCTGGGTGGAGATGACTGTATCAGGCTGCTCAACGGCCAGCTCAGCGGATTTTCGATTGCCATGTCGGGCCGCTTGCAGATTGCGGGAGATATCAGTCTCGCTATGCAGCTCAAGTCTCTGTTCCCGACCATCGGCCGCTAACAGGATACTGAATAAGTCCGCCGGCTTTGTTCCCGCGTCGCTCAGAGGCTCAACGTACCGAAACGTACACCTCGCCTCTTCGCTCGCTGCGGCCTCGCTGACGGCCATTTTGAGTATCCTGTATGGCCGTTAGGTGTCGCTTTCAGTATCGAGGTTTGCGATGGCCATAGGTATCACAGTGAGTTTCTCAGCATTCTGCTAAACCATCGAGATTGTCAGCCGGCTGTGTGTCAGGAGAGAGTCATCTCCTGCGCGTCTTCCGGTTTTCTTCGAATCCGTTCCTCCAACATCACATAGACCGTCGGGATCAGGAACAATGTTAACAGCGTGGAGACGCTCAAACCTCCGACGACCGCTCGCGCGAGCGGCGCGTTGGTTTCCCCCCCGGTTCCAAGGCCGATGGCCATTGGGAGCAGGCCGAAGACCGTCGCTAGCGATGTCATGAGAATCGGCCGGAGGCGGGTTCTCGATGCGGTGATCACGGCGTCGAGCAGCGGCCGGCCTTTTCGGCGCAGCACGTTCGTATAATCGACCAGCAGGACGCCGTTTGAGACGACGATGCCGAACATCATGATGATGCCCATCATCGATGTCGTGGATAATGTCGTGTCGGTCAGAAACAGAATCAGGATCACCCCGGGAAATCCCATCGGTACCGAGAACATGATGATAAACGGGTCGATGAGCGATTTGAACTGCGCGGCCATCACCATGTACACGAGCATGAGCGCGAGGACGGTGGCGAACAGCAGGCCTTGAAAGGTTTCGCGCTGTTGCTGAATCTGGCCGGCCAGTTTGAGGCTGAAACCAGTCGGCAGTTGAAGCGAGGCGAACGCCGACTCGAGGTCGGCGGCAATATCTCCCAGCGGGCGAGTCGTCGGATTGGCCGTCACATGCACCACGCGCTGAAAGTACTTGCGGTCGATCTTGACCGGCCCGGCATTCAATTTGAGCGAGGCGACATTTTTGAGCAACACCGG
>SXPO01000259.1 GCA_005793285.1 Nitrospiraceae bacterium | reverse complement strand
GGCGAGCGGGCAATGGGGTTCCATCGGTGCACCGAATCAGTATCGTTGAACTTTCCCGTCTACTTGGAGAGACCAAGCATCGATCCCGCCGATCAGATTCTTGACGTTTGAGAAGCCCTGCTGGAGTAGAAATCCCGTCGCGTCTCCGCTTCTCATCCCATGATGGCAATACGCAATAATTTCGGTATTCTTGTCCAGCTTTGAAAGCGACTGGGGTAAGGTGCCTAGCGGGATCAGCAGGGAGTTGTCCAGCTTGGCCAGCGCATTCTCCCAGGGTTCCCGAACATCCAACAGTACCAGGTCGTCCCCCTTCTCCAAGCGGGTTTTCAATTCTTTCGGCGTAATCGTGAAACTCATAGGATATCCTCCTCTTAAAGAAAGCAAATCATAAGTGAGAGAGGAAAAGACTGTCAAATTCAGGATCGTATAGCGGGAACATTATCAAACGTCCATCTTCCATGGCGGTTGGATTGGCTGGTTGCTTCGGACAGGCGGTTGATGAAGTCACACCGTGGGATTTCTTCAGCTCCGAAACGCATAATATGCGGCGAAGATTGCTGGCAGTCGATGATCGAGAATCCCCAGGCGCGTAACTGACGTACGAGGGTGACCAATGCGGCCTTTGAGGCGTCGGCTACTTTTGTGAACATGGATTCCGCAAAGAAGGCTTCTCCGATCGCCACGCCATATAGCCCGCCGGCTAAGTCTTTCCCGATCCAGGTTTCTACAGAATGGGCATAACCGAGTTCGTGCAATGTTCCATAGGCCGCGATCATTGCGGGCGTGATCCAGGTGCCGCCATCGGGATATTGTGGTCTGGGGCCGGCGCATTGGGTCATGACTTCTCGGAAACAGCGGTCGAGTGTGACGGTGAAGAGACTGCGCCGCATCGTCCGCTCCAGGCTGCGTGGGACGTGGAGCTTGGAGGGGAAGAGCACAGCGCGTGGATTCGGTGACCACCATAAGATCGGCTGGTCCTCGTTGTACCAGGGAAAGATGCCGTGGCGATAGGCTTCGAGGAGCCGTTCGGGGCGGAGATCCCCTCCGACTGCCAGCAAACCGTCTGCGTCAGCCTGTTCAACCGGCGGAAAGTTCAGATTCCTTCCGCTTGCGCTCAGGACGAACATATCGAAAGAGACCGATCAACCCTTGGGTAGATCGTCTTATCCGTTCCTCTTCTCTGTGGACGCCAAGATCGGTTGGAAGGTCGGATCGGCATCGAGCACCGCTTTCAGCAGTTCACTGTGGAGAAAGTAGCGCCAGATCTCATCGTCTTTTCCAGGCACGTCGTCGAACCAGCGTTTGGCTTCGGTCAGATGCCGTAGCATCTTCGTCTTATCTCCGTAGTCCGGCATGAAAATCATGCTGTAGGCCATGGTGTATGCCGCGAGAAATTTGTCGATCGGCAGCTCGGCCAGGGCCGATGACTTTTCGGCATCGGCATAGGCCTGCAGGCTGTCCGGATCGTGCAAAATCCTGTTCCAAGCAACTTTGTTGATGCGGGACCAGGCTAGCTGGAGGAGGGCTTCGGCCTTGGGTGTTTTCCGGTTGTCAGGAATGTCGCGGACCAAGGCTGCAAAGGTTTCGGTCATCGGAAGTTGGTCGTTATTCCATCGGTAGGCCATGCCGAGACGGAAGCGGTTGTCCAGCTGTTCAGGATGGATCTTGGCGAGTGCCTCTAAGGCCGGTACCATCCGGTAAAGAAAATCAGCTGGTGTCGGCTGCGATAGGCCGCCCATCTCCATCGCGTTAGAGAGATCCAGACGGGCTGCCCCGGCATAGATGTTCCAGTAGAATTCGTTGATGCTCAGCGAGAGTGCCGGGTCTTTCACCGTCAGGCCGTGCCCCTTGTCGGCCTCCTTAAGCAGCACGGCGTACAGGTGTCTGGTGAGAATCTGCAGGGCGTCAACCTGATTCGGATCGATGATCAAGATGCGGTTAAGCAGTGCGACACGGTCGCGCAAATCGGGAAAGCCCGCGGCCCTGGCTGCGGCGGCCGTAAATGTGCCCGGTTGATCGGTTGGTCCCCACCAGACCAGCGATTCAGGCAGCGCCCGGCTGATTTCTGTCGCGAAGGGAATCTGCTCGGCCACCATGCCCGGCGCTTCCGGGATGGTGTCCACCGGGCGGTGAAACACTGCGGCATCGTTCGGGAACCCGTGCTGTTTGAGCCCGGTGAACACCACCCATTGGGTGACGATGGATTTGACCGCGCGCCGCGGGCGTTTGACCGTGCTTGTCCATTGCACCGTGCCTGGCGCATAGCTAACTGGTGCGGTTAACGGGTCCTGATAGGCGACGGTGATGGAGACCAACGTGGTCGGGACGCCGATGACCTTGCCGTTTGGCTTGAGCCGAAATGACCCATCAGGGATTCGACGGCTGTTCGTGACGATCAATTGCAGACCGCTTCCTGGCGGTGTTGTCCCGATCGCATCCATAACGAAGGCTGAGGCAGGAGTGTCGGACAGTTCATCCCCGTAGAATACCAGTGGCCCTGTGCTGGGCCAGAGGACATCCATGCCGACGTCTGTCCGCTTCAGGGACGGCGCATGGTCGGTGGTCAGTTCTTTCCAGCAAACCTCATACGAAGAGCCACCTGCTTCGGGGACAGTCTTACGGCCATGCGGCGAAGCTGTCACAAGCCGATATTGGCAGGCGAAGTCCAATAACCCGAAAGTGAGACGATCGCCCTTTGAGATGGCATCGGCGTACCGGCGAGCAGCCTCGGGGGCCTGGCTCTGGACCGCCGCCCGTGCGGTTGGCTGGTGTGCAGCAGCTGCCGCAGCAAGCATTGCCGAACTGGCGTCGCAAATCGTGAACAACCCCCCGACAAGCAATGCCGCTGTAAGTGGTCTGCATCGAGTCATGATTTGTGCCTGTGTTAAAAGAAATCGCACTCTAGGTCAGTTGATGAATGTAGCACGGAGGCCGGCGGGTTTGACAGAGTGGATCACCGGGATCGGGCTGCGTTCAGAATCTTCTCGCGCATCAGGGTCCGCTCGTTCGCCGACAGGGCCGGAGTGGGATTCCAGCGGCAGAGCGATAGGGTCTGGCGAAGAGAGGCCACGAACTCTTCGCAGTGAGGGCAGTCGCCCAGGTGCCGCCGGATTTGCAGACAGATGTCATCCGGCAGCTCATCGTCGATAAAATCCGACAATTCACGCAGAATACCGAGGCACCGTCCGGCTTCATGCCGATGGGGTGTGGCTACCGGACGTCCTCCTGGTTTCAGTGCGGCACGTTTTACCAGTGCAGTTTCTCCCTGTGCTACGTCAGTTACTCGTGAGCCGGCTCGTGAGTTCCTTCCGCAAGACCTCGCGCGCTGAGTTCGCGGCGGACAAACAGACGCGCGCGATGGAGCCGTGATTTCACCGCTCGCTCGCTCAAACCCATAATGGTCCCCGCTTCCTTGGCGCTCAAGCCCTCCATGTCGCGCAGCACAAGCACCATCTTGTATTTCTTGGGTAGTTTGCCGATCGCAGCATCGAGGGCTTGCCGCAGCTCCTTGTTCTGGAGGGCCTCTTCCGGACTGAGTCCTTCGACAGGGATTTGCAGGTGGAACTCACCCTCGGAGGAGGGGATGAACTCTTCCAGTGACAGCTCTCGTTCCGGCGCTCCCTTGTGTTTTCGCCGCATACGCAGGCAGGCCCGTGAAGCGATGGCATAGAGCCAGGTGGAGACCTGCGCGTCGCCTCGGAAACGGCTGAATCCACGGTAGGCATTCAGAAAGGTTTCCTGCACCAAGTCCTTCGCCACTTC
>SXPO01000258.1 GCA_005793285.1 Nitrospiraceae bacterium | reverse complement strand
GCGCCGGGCCACGGCCGCGAATGTCACGGCCATGATGACCGCCTCCAGAGCGGCGACGCTGTCCGCCCTCGGCAGTGCCATGACCGCATCCACGGCTGGTTCGGTAGCCGTGCGCGTAGTCACGTCGTCGGCTGGGTGGCCGCTCTTGGGGATTGCGGCAGGTATGACGCTGGCGTCGGTGTGGTATTCACAGAGTCACGTGGCTGCGCTCAAACAGGCGGCGGCGCCTCCTCCGACCTATACCATTCCAGGGTACACCATGCCGTCGGGAGCGGTCGTGGCCGCCTGTGCCACATGCTTTTTTGGTCGGCCTGGTTATTCCTTGCATGTGCCGAATAAATATCCGTTTGATTCGAGTCCAGGCTGTGCGGGGACTTCCAACGTTGGCCCGGTGCCCTCTGGATGGGCTGGGTGGTATTCCTATGGCGTGACGACGGCGGGGTGCGAGGCGCTTCACGATGCAACAACGAATGCCAGCTCTCCGGTGTTGGGGACTTCTCAGCCCGCGACACCCGCACAAGTGCAAACCTATATCGGGAATCTTCCTGCGTCTGATCCGTTGTCGATCGAATCCCATACGACGTCCGTCGGTTCGCAGAGTACACCCGCCCCGGCCGATTCCGTGTCGTTCAACCCGATTCCGGCAACCGGATTGACGACGGATGTCGTGCCAGCTTCGCAAGTGGCCCCGACTGATACCGTCATCAATCCCAATGCCACACCGCCCGCGGGCACACAAACGACAAAGCCCGCGTCTCAGGCCACGGATACCACGGCGACCAAAACCACGACGACCACCACCAATCCTGATGGGTCTGTGACGCAGACCTCCACCGAGACGGCGGCGGATACGGCGACGGTGACGTGTAGTGCCGGCAATCATGAGCAACGGAGCTTCGGCGGGATTCTGCAAGCCCACATGGATCTCTGGACTGGTAGCGGGCTGTTGTCGGCGTTGAATCTGCTCAAAAATCTGACCTGGCCGAGCGCGATTCCCTCCTTTGCCTTGAGTTCGACGCTATTTGGCAATTTCACCCTGGATTTCAGTGCCTGGGCCGGCATGCTCACGGCCTTACGCTCCATCATCATCGCGCTCGCAGGATTCGTGGCCTATCGCATTGTCTTTGTGGGGTCAACATGACAGGGCTCCTGAATCTCATCTACTGCTTCCTCCTGGACATGATCGCCAGCTTCAAAGACATCTGGCTTCTGGGCTGGGATTCGCTGCTCGGTCCGGTCGATACGATCCTCACGTCGATTGGGACTGGTGGCTTAACGGTGCCAGTGATTGCCAATCCGTACGCCTGGGTGCTCGGAGCCACGGGCATGTCGCAAGCCATGGCGATCATGGCTGGAGCCATGGGTGTGCGGTTCCTCTTGCAGTCGGTGCCGTTTGTCCGGTGGGGGTCCTAATGATCGAACTACTTGAAGGGGTGCCAGGCTCAGGCAAGTCGTACCACGCGGTTAAGACCAAGCTGCTGGCATGGGTGCGTGCCGGGCGTCGGGTCTATGTCTACGTCGAGGGCTTTTATTTAGACCGCTTGGCACTCTTTGAAGGGGTGGATGTGCAGGTCTTAGAACAGCAGATCACGCTCTGGCAGACCGTCGAGGACGTGAAAGCGGGCTTACTCACCGTTGAGCCTGGATCGGCAGTCTTCATCGACGAAGTGCAGACCGTATTTCGTGCAAAAGAAAAAGCCGATCCAGAGGTTTTACGGTGGCTGGAGACGCATCGGCATCGCGGCATCGACATCGTGATGATGTGTCAGCAATACGGGCAACTGACGCTGGGCGTCAATCGGCTCGTCGAAGCCACTACGAAGTTCCGCCGGCTGGATCGGTTCGGATTAAAGAACCGCTATCAAGCCTTCGTCCGTGGGAATCCGGAAGAACTCGAAGTGATCAGGATGTTTACCGGGCGGTACGAACCCAAGGTCTACGCCTATTACAGTTCGTACAGTTCCGGCGCCATTCGGGAAACCACACGAGGAGGGTCCATCTTGAAGAGTCCTTCGATCATCATCGGGCTCGTCGGCCTGACCGTCGCGGGCTGGTGGTTTCTGTACGGCGGCTGGATCACTGGCGCGAAGGTGGCACCGGTTCCCGTTATGCGGACGGCGACACTCCCGCCTCCCCCTCCGCTGCCTGTGGAGACTCCTGCCGTCACGGTTCCGGTTCCGCCTCAAACGATCGTGCCGATCACGATTCAAGGGGGCATGTCCATGTTCAAGGACGGGAACGAGTCATGGTTGTGGGTGACGGCGGATGGCCGATTGCTGACGGAGGACGACATCGCCGGAGAGTCAGGCGGGACCGTGCAATCACGTCTCTCGCGCGGGATTCGGGTGTTGTCGGGCACGGGGGTGAAGTACGGGGGCCAGCCGGCGGAGAGTGCCCCGGTACAGGTGGCCTCCAGCCCCTATGTGCCACCGGACAATCCGAACGTCACAGGTCCGCCGCCTGTGGTGTTTGATCCGGGCAGGCCGAGCTTGTTGGCGACGCCTCCCGATCTTCGATAGGTGAAAAAGGGGGGGTGATGGATCAAGCGGCGATCGATGCGCTGGTGTATGTCTCGGGTCGGTTCTTCCTCATAGGCTTTGCGGTCGGTGTGATCGTGAAGTTGTTCATGGGGAATGTTGAAAGGAGGTAGTTATGGGCAAGGAACTGGGTCTCGCGGTGTTGGGGTTGGTGGTCATGGCGTCGCAGGCCATGGCGCAAGTGTTCCCGGTCGATGCGACGTCGACCACGACGATTGCGAACATCAAAGCGGATGTGATCGCCTGGGGCGTGGTGTTCATCGGAGTGTCGTTGGCGATTTTCGCGTACAAGCGGATTAAGTCGCTCGTGCGCTAAGTCGCCATGGTCGGGACGGTGGGCCCTGCAGGGCCTGCCGTCCTGTTCTGTTGAGAGGAGAAGGTAATATGCGATTCGCCACCGTGGCCACAGATCTCACGCAGTTGGGGAATGCCTTGAGTGCCGATATCGCCGGGTGGGGTGCGGCAGTGATTGGCGTCGCATTGGCATCGATGGCGGTCGTGTGGGTGCTCCGGTTGATCCGGGCCTGACAGGGCACAGATGAAGACGGACCGTTTCTAGGCTTGAGGCGCCTTACGCGCCAGGCCAGCCCTGGTCGGCAAAGCTGTAGCAGCGCGCGTCGGTCAGGATGAGATGGTCCAAGAGTGTGATGCCGAGCAGCTCTGCTCCCTGCCGGAGCCGGCTGGTGAGCACGCGATCCTCTGGGCTGGGTGTGGGATCGCCGCCGGACGGGTGATTGTGCGCACAAATCCAGGCGGCAGCGTTCATCAGGATCAGCGGTTTGAACACCTCGCGTGGATGCACGATGGCCAACGTCAGGGAGCCGATCGAGACGACGTTGATGCCGATGATGGCATGCTTGGCATCCAGCCCGCAGACCAGGAATTGTTCGCGGTCCAGTCCCGCAAAGAGCGGTCTGAGGATGGCCGCAGCGGCGACCGAGGTGGTCAGCGGCGACGATGGCGCCGTGGCTCGGCCTTCCCGCACCAGCGTGACCCGGTATCGAGGCACCGCGTATTCATTCCTTGGCTTCGGCTGCCGGATCATCTTCAGAATGCCTTGTGAACCGTGAATGGCCATGTCCGCCTCCTTCTTCAACATGATGTCTAGCCCCACCCTTCACAGCACAGGGGGTGGGGCGTCGAAGAAGAAGGCGAGATGGCGCTCTCGCGGGGGACAGGCCTGGAGTGGAAGGGGCCCCTTGGGAAGGCTCCCGGAAGGCCTGGCCGCTGCTCCTCAGCGCCAGCTCGCATCCGCTGGGGGCTCATTCCGAAGACGGCGTTGACGGAGATACGGGCACAGAGTGGGCACAGCGGATGTCGGAAGACTCCCTCCGGTTCAGAAAGAGTTGGGATTAGAGAGCTAAGGAGAGCAGGGCGATACTAGGCTTTCGGAGGTGACATGACTATCTTGACCATTGATGAAGCTGCACGGTTCTTGCGGCTGACCAAGAGGACGCTTTATCAGCGCCTCGACATTCCTCGGGTACGCTACGGGCATCGGGTGATGTTTATTGAGGAAGACTTGGAGCGATGGGTCCGCGCACAGCGGGAAGTGGCTGTGGAGGCGGTTGACGAGAGCAAAACGAACGGCTACCATCGGAATCCTTTGTTCTCTTAAAGGAGAGCCTAGCGGTCCTCATGAACATTCGTCGTACCCCAGCTCCCAAAGGCATTCGCTCCGTCCTGACGTATTGGTATCAAGGGATTCGATATCGTCCATTCCTTGGTCTCGACTTGCGTGCAGATCAGGAACGAGACGCGGCCTTGAAGATCATCACGGCCATTCATAAGAATGCTGCGAAAAAGCCGGTTCCACGCGCGCGCTCTTCTGAGAGCCCTACCTTCGGTGCCTTTATTTCCACGTATCTGCAATACCTGAAAGCGAAACGTCGTGATTTAGATCAGCGGAATCAGAACGCGTTAACGCTGCACCTCATCCCACATTTCGGATCAACGCGGCTCGCTGACGTGCGGATGGAAGATGGCTTAGGGTATCTGGAGAAAAGGCGAGCGGAGAAAGCGGCTGAAGGCACCATTGAGCGAGAGTGTGCAGTGTTGAGCGCGGTGCTCAATCTAGCTGTGGAGTGCGAAGCGTTGGACAAGAATCGACTCCGGCGGTTGCCCGTCCCTCAATATGTGAAGCGTGAGCGAGTCGCGAAATCGTGGGAATTGCAGGAAATCCAGAAAGCCGCCGCACAGGAAGTCTGGCGCGTGGTCATTCTCGCGCTTCAGACTGGAATGCGGGAAAGCAAACTGATCGACATGCATGAAGAATGGTTAGTGCAGCGGGGAGATGGATTATGGCTCGTCCCTTCGCCTGGACGGAGTTCTAACAAGCGTGTTGCGAAGGCCATCCCACTCAATGACCTCGCCCGTGCCGCGTTGCGATGTGAGCTGCCTAGACCCGGTGGCCGGTTCTTTTGGCGGTGGAAGGACGCGAATTCCTTCAAGCATCGGTGGCATGACACGATTGAACGGGCAGGGGTTGATGGACTCCATTTCCATGACCTGCGTCATACCTTCGCCACGTGGTTGATTGAAGTGGGCGTGGATTATATCGTCATCGAAAAACTGCTGGGCCATCGGCTCCCTGGAACCGGTGACCTGTATATCCATGATTGGGATGCGCGATTACGTGATGCGGTCACTCGGCTGGCTGTTTTGACTGAGCAGAAACTACGCGAGAAAATTGGGGCGAAAAAGCAGATAAATACCTTCCAGGTGCCACTAGAGGTGCCACCAGTCTACCTGGAACTAATTCAGAGTTGCGTAAGTAGTGGAAATATGGTGCCGAGGGACAGAATTGAACTGTCGACACCAGCCTTTTCAGGGCTGTGCTCTACCAACTGAGCTACCTCGGCACGATTCGCGGCAAGAAGAGCGAGGCACTGTGACAGGATCGATGGACAAAAATCAAGTCTCTGTC
>SXPO01000033.1 GCA_005793285.1 Nitrospiraceae bacterium | reverse complement strand
ACGGTCTTGGTCGTCAGTCCGACGTTCAACACCGTGTCCATCATGCCCGGCATCGACGCGCGGGCCCCGGATCTCACAGATACAAGCAGCGGCTTTTCGGGATCACCAAAGCCCATCCCCATCGAACGTTCTATGCGCTTGAGGGCCTGCAACGATGCCTCCCACATGCCCGGAGGATATTTCTTGCCGACCTTGTAATATTCGACGCAGGCCTCCGTCGAAATCGTAAAACCGGGAGGGACCGAGATACCCAGATTGGTCATCTCCGCCAACCCCGCGCCCTTGCCGCCAAGCAGTTCCTTCATGTTGGAAGTGCCTTCGGCCTTCCCATCACCAAAGTAGTAGACGTATTTCTTCCCCACGTCCGTATCTCCTTTGCAATTCGTTCAGCGCATGACTGATGCGAGCTGCAGGCGCTTGCCCTGTCTTGCCTTCCGACAAGACAAACGGCGGCATGATGCTCTGTTCCGGCTAGCTCCCTTGTACCACAATCTGTGAAAAGTCCGCGAACGCCATGAACAGGTCATCGACTTCCTTCAGCAGGGACAACCTGTTATTGCGGACAGCCTTGTCATCGGCATTGACCATCACGGCCGTGAAAAAGGCGTCGATAGCCGGCTTGAGACGGACAAGCGCCTCCAGGGCCTGACTGTAATCACCCGTGTTCATGGCAGCGGCCATCCGGCTTCGTTCATCGATGATGGCCTGCTGGAGAGCGGACTCGACGGCATGCTGAAACTGCGCGGCATCCACTGGATCCCGGTTCCACTGTTCTTTCTCGACAAGCCGGTGCGCCCGTTTGAAACCGACGATCAAGGGATCGAACTCCGGCTTCCTCGTCATCGTTTCAAGCGCCTTCATCGTATGCGCAAGATCGACGAGATCCACCGCCTTGTCATGGGCCGGCTTCAATACCGCCTCGATGACATCGTCCCGCAACAGATGCATGACCCGACTGTAATGCCGAACTCGCTCGAATAGAAATTCCACAATCCGACGCCGGCCTTGCTGTTCTGAGTCCAACGCTCCTTTGAACCCATGATCGGATACCAGGGTTCTCGCGTGCTCGATCCATGGACCCATGTCGGTTCGAAGATTGCCTTCGAGCATGATCCGAACAATGGCTGTCGCATGCCGCCGGAGCGCAAAGGGATCTTCTGATCCGGTCGGCACAATGCCGACATGGAAAAATGCGGCGATGGAGTCCAGCCGATCGGCCAGGGAAAGAATCTGTCCCGCCAGCGATTTGGGCAATTCGCCTTCAATCGCCTTGGGAAGATACTGCTCTCGAATGGCCTGGGCGACCGCGGTCGATTCTCCATCATGCAGCGCGTACTCGCCGCCCATGATGCCTTGCAACTCAGGAAACTCACCCACAATCCCGGTCAGGAGATCGGCCTTGGACAAGGATGCGGCTCGATCGCACACCTGCTGCAGTTCATCTTGCCCAGGATACAGATGCGCGGCAATGAAGCCGGCCAGTTTTTTCACCCGCTCCTGCTTCTGTTCCATGGTGCCGAGCTTTTGATGAAACGTCACCCCGGCGAGCTTCTTGCCCCGATCCGCCAGTTTCATCTTCCGGTCTTCATCGAAAAAGAATTTGGCGTCGGCCAACCGCGCCGCCAGCACCCGCTCATTGCCTTCGCGAATGAGGGACATGTCCTTGACGCGGTTGTTGGCCACGGCGATGAAATGAGCGCCCAGCTTGCCGGTCTGCTTGTGACGCAAGGAAAAGAATCCTTGGTGTTCCTTCATCGAAGTAATCAGGATTTCCTCCGGCACATCCAGGTAGGCCTCTTTGAACGACCCGATGATGGACCCAGGCTGTTCCGTCGTATACACCGCTTGATCGAGCAGGGCCCCGTCTTCATTCAGTTGGAATCCCGTCTCGCTGCAAATGGCGGCAATCTGCTCTTGAATCAACTGACGGCGGCGTTGCGGATCGACAATGACGCCCTGACGCTCCAGAGTCGTCACATAGGACGCAGCATCTCGCACCGGCAACCACTTCCCTCCGCCTAACACACGATGTCCTTTGGTCCGATCGGATGCCTTCACCCCAGCCGCTTCAACAGCAAGCACTGCGCCTCCATAGAGGGCGAGCACCCATCGGACAGGACGGGCAAAGCGCACACCGGTCTCATTCCATTTCATCGCTTTGGGAAACGTCAGGGCCGATACCAGCCGAGGCAGCGCATCATTGAGTACAGCTGTGGCCGGCTGCCCTTTCTCCTGTTTCACGGCAAAGAGATACTCGCCTTTCGGCGTCTGCCGTACCTGTAGATCCTGAACGGCAACCGCCTGACCTGCGGCAAATCCCATCGCCGCTCTGGTCGGTTGGCCAGCCTGGTCGAACGCGACAGTCTTCGACGGTCCCATTGCTTCTTTGACGATAGAGGTTTGTCCGGTTGCCAGCCCCTCGACCACCAGGGTCAGCCGGCGTGGCGTGCCCAGCGTGCGAATAGAGTGAAAGCCCAGCCGTTGGTCTCGGAACAGCCGCTCGGCGGATTCCTTGAGCGATGCCAGCGCAGGAACGATAAAGTGGTACGGCAGTTCCTCAACACCGATTTCAAGCAGCAATTGGGCAACTGCCGGCACAGAAGCTCGGACGGTCTTTTTCAGCTTAGCGCCAGAACGCCCTGTCTGCTTACGCATAGCCATCGTCTGCTACTTTCGGCCTGCTCTGGTTGTCGAGCCAGACCTGCCCAATTTCACGGCACCCTGCCGCCCTGGACCGTTCAGCAACGGATGGCCCATGGCTGCACGCTCGTCGATATAGCGCTCCGCACATTGCCGGGCCAGAGCCCGCACTCTGGCGATATACCCGGTCCGCTCGGCCACACTGATCGCGCCCCGCGCATCCAAGAGATTGAACGCATGGGAGGACTTGATGCAGTAATCGTAGGCCGGCAGCGTCAGACGCTTATCGTTTCGGCTCAGCAATCGCTGGCACTCTCCTTCATAGGACTGAAACATCTGCATGAGCATGGGCACATCGCCCTCTTCGAAATTGTACCGGGAGCCTTGCACTTCGGTTTCATGATGGATATCGCCGTAGGTGATGCCATCGGTCCAAGCCAGATCGAACACGTTGTTGACTTCTTGCAGGTACATGGCAATGCGCTCAGTT